>CADBLV010000233.1 GCA_902795555.1 uncultured Eubacteriales bacterium
CCGTCACAGGTTGCTTTCAATCCAGGATTTCAGAGCAGAAGCCGGCTGGAATCCCACAGTCTGAGCCGCTACCCTGCCGTTCTTCAGCAGCAGGACGGACGGCACGGAGCTGATTCCGAATCCGGCGGCCAGGGCCGGAGCGTCATCCACGTCCACATTGTAAAAATTCACCTTGCCGGAAAGCTGCTCCGAAACTTCCTCCAGCACCGGCGCCAGCATCCTGCAGGGGCCGCACCACGAAGCGGAAAAGTCAACAATAGCCGCGGCGTCCTTCGCCGCCTCATTCTCAAATCCCTGCGCATTAATCTTCTTTACCATGATTTTTTCCTCCTTTGTTTTTGTGTTTGCCTTTCTGTCTCAGTTGACGATTCTGTGGATGATCCGTTCGCAGTTCAAATCTTCCTTCGGCCCCGGATCGTGAACAGAACAGATCTTCGTTCCCCCGGGTCTTCTGTCCGTTCTGTTTTGGCCGTCAAGGCGTCGCCGGTCTCTTTTTCCGGTCGAGATACCGTGCGGCGCTGATTGCAGCCACATTGCCTTCCCCCGCCGCCTTCACATACTGATAAGGCACACCGGTCAGATCGCCGCAGGCGAAGACCCCGGGCAGGTTCGTTTCCATGTCGCGGTTCACCTTCACGTGAGCACCTTCGGTTTCCAGCCCCGGCACCAGCCTTCCCGGAGACACAGCTTCCCGCAGGACGAAAATCCCGTCTCCGCCGTGAAAGCCCGTTTCCGTGATCACCCTTCGGCGGCCCTCCGCCAGGGCGAGGCCGGTCGGCTTCTCCCGGATCACCCGCACGGAAGGAGGCAGGTTCGGCTTTTCGGCATACATGGGGAAATAGGCAACGGAGCGGCACACTTCCGAAAGGAACGCGGCTTCGCCTTCTTCCCTTTTGCTGTAGGCGATCACCAGGACATCCTTTCCCCGATACAGCGGCGCATCGCAGGTCGCGCAATAGCTGACGCCGCGGCCGACAAGCTCTTCCTCGCCGGGAAGCGGCTTCCCCTGCGTCACGCCGGTCGCCAGAATCACCGCCTCCGCCTCGAGCATGTCCTCGCCGGCCTGAAGGGCGAAATAATCCCCCATGGCATACACGGCGCCCACGCGCTTCTCCGTAATCTGAATGCCCATCTGATCCAGATGCGTCCGGAACGCACGGCTCATTTCCGCGCCGGAAACCGCCGGGAGCCCCGGATAATTCCGGATTTCATGCGCTTTGGCGATCTTCTCGCTCAGCTCCCCGCTGCCCAGCAGGAGGACGGATTTGTTGCGGTTCGTCGCGGTCAGCGCCGCGGAAATCCCCGCGGGACCTGTGCCGATGATGGCGATATTCACCCGATCCATACCCACGCTCCTTCCAGAACCTTTATGCAAACAATATTTTATCAAATATATTTGGTTTGTCAAGTGTTTTTTCTCGTGATTCAGAATGATGCTTCCCGCCTTGAGAATTTTACGCTTCTCACGTATAATGCTGTTGATACGATTCGCAAACAGGCGCAGCCTGTCTGCGAAACCGCGTGCTTTACGCGCGCTGTGAAGGAGGCCATGCTTTGATCGCCGATCCGAAGAAAGACATGCTGCTGTTCGATCTGGACGGGACCCTCTGGGATTCCGCGGTGAATGTCGCCGCGTCCTGGAATATTGTGATCCGGAAATATGCCCCTTCCCTGCCCGCGCTCACCGCCGGGGATATTCACGGCATCATGGGCATGACCATGACGGAAATCGCGTCCGTGCTTCATCCTTCCGCGCCGTGGACAGCGGAAGAAAGAACCCGGATTTTTGAAGAATGCAGCCGCTTTGAGGTGGACTATCTGAATATTCACGGCGGTGATGTCTATCCCGGGGTGCGAGACGTAATGTCGCAATTGCGGGATGAAGGATATACCCTGGGAATCGTCAGCAATTGCCAGTGCGGATACGTCCGTTCGTTTCTGCTCTCCTCCGGCTGCGCCGATCTGATCACGGATTGGGAGGAATGGGAGCGCACCGGAAAAAGCAAAACGGAAAACATCCGCCTGGTGATGGAACGGAACGGGTTTGACCGGGCGATCTATGTCGGGGATACCGCAAAAGACCAGGAGGCTGCGCTCCTGGCCGGAATTCCCTTTATTCATGCATCTTATGGGTTTGGAGAAGCCATCGCGCCGGACGGCGTCATCCGGGTCCTCACAGAGCTGCCGGGTTTATTGAAGCGCCTGTTCACAACCTGATGACCGACTTCGCCGGTTCCGGATAAAGCGTGCTTGATCACCCCGACGGATCAGCACGCCTTTTTCGTTTGCGCTTCTTATACTGATCTTCGATAAAAACGACCTGTCGTTTTTATAGCACCAAAGGTGCGTCGAAGATCGCATGAGACGGGATGACGCGCTTTGCGCGGCATCAGCGTGCAAAGCACGCG
>CADBLV010000234.1 GCA_902795555.1 uncultured Eubacteriales bacterium
GAAGATTTCCTTGTTGTAAACCAGGGCGATGGTGTCGTAATCCTTCGGAACGGCATAGTGCACGCCTTCGTAGGTGTACAGCGCGGTCACGCCGGCCGGATAGGGCGTATAGTCATACTCGAAATCCAGGGGCAGGAGGGTCTTCGCGGTGGCATACTTGAAGAACTGGTTGGAATGCATCCAGAAAACATCGGGCATCGCACCGCCGATCGCGGAAGCTTCCAGCTTGGTCCAGTACTCACCCCATGGGGTGACCTGCACTTCGATCTTGACATTGGGATGCTCAGCCATATAGGCTTCCGCAATCGCTTTCATGCCGGGCTCCTGGTTGGTGTCCCAGAAAGCAAAGGTCAGCGTCACCGTGTCATCGGCGGCCGCAAAGGACGCAACCGACATCAGGAGCACGACGCTCAGAATCACAGCCAACAGTTTCTTCATAGAGAAAACCTCCTTTTAAAAATGTGTTCTTTATTCAGACAGCACCATACGGCTGTCATGGAACCTGAATCAGGTATATTCCGGCAGCCAGCCCTTATGGGCCTCGATCAGCTCATCGCACATGGCCACGATTTCATCGATGGTCAGCTCCGCGCCGGCATGAGGATCCATCATCACGGCCTGATAGATATAATCCTTCTTCAGCGTCCGGGCGGCTTCAATGGCCAGGAGCTGCACGTTGATATTGGTCCGGTTCAGCGCCGCGCACTGCTCCGGCAGATTGCCGACATAGGTGGGCTGGACGCCGTTCCGGTCCACCAGGCAGGGAACCTCCACGCAGGCTTCCGACGGCAGATTGGGGATCAGCCCGTGATTCAGCACGTTTCCGCCGATCCGCGTGGGTTTCCCGGTTTCCATGGCTTCCATGATGTAGCTGGCATATTCCTTCGTCCGCTTGTGGCTCAGAAGCGGATTCTTCGTCAGCTCGTGTCCCCGCTCTTTCCACTCTTCAATCTGGCGGACGCACCGGCGGGGATATTCGTCCAGCGGAATGTTGAAGCGCTCAATCAGATCCGGACAGCGGCTCTTGATGAACCAGGGAGTGTATTCCGCGTTATGCTCGCTGGATTCGGTGATATAATAGCCGAACCGCCGCATCAGCTCCAGCCGGACCATATCCCCGTGCCGGCCGGTTTTCTGATATTCCTCATAGTCTTCCTGAATGCGCCGCCGCTGCCAGTCGGTGGGCTCCTCCTCGCCGCAGAACAGACGGATCCGGTCTTCCAGCGTCCCGATGTCCAGCTTTCCCTGATTGTAGAGCAGAGCCCGGCGCTTGATCTCCGGATAGAGATCCTTCCCGTCGCGGGTGCATTCCAGCAGCCATGCCTGATGATTGATCCCGGCGATCTTCCATTGAACCTGATCATCATAGGGGAGGCCGAGCTCCGTGAGCAGCGTGGACGCGCAGACCTGCACGCTGTGGCAGAGACCGACGGTTTTGATCCCCGTCATACGGAGCATCGCTCCTGTGAGCATCGCCATGGGATTCGTGTAATTCAGCATCCAGGCATCCGGGCAAACCTCTTCCATGTCACGCGCGAAGTCGACCATGACCGGAATCGTCCGCAGGGCCCGGAAAACGCCTCCGACCCCCAGCGTGTCGGCGATGGTCTGCTGCAGGCCGTATTTTTTCGGAATTTCAAAATCGGTCACCGTGCAGGGTTCGTATCCCCCGACCTGAATCGCGTTGACCACATAGCTGGCGCCGCGGAGGGCGGCTTTGCGGTTCTCCGTGCCCAGGAAGGCGCTGATCCGGGCCTTGCCGCCGCAGTTGCGGTTGATGGCCTGCAGCATGGCTTCGGACTCGGACAGGCGCAGGGGATCAATGTCATACAGGGCAATCTCGCTCTCTGCCAGAGCAGGGGTCAGCATGCTGTCTCCCAGCACATTTTTGGCGAACACCGTCGAACCGGCGCCCATAAAAACGATTTTCGGCATCTTTTTTCCTTCCCGCCGCGATCAGACCGCGCGCGAAACGTTTCACTTCAGATCATGCTCATTGTAACAGAGACAACCGCTGACATCAATGGACAGAATGGTCGAATTTTGAACCAGAATTTTAATCAATCGATGGAATGATCGGTTTTTCGATCCTTTTTGTTTTTTGGCTTGCATTCCGGACGCGGGGGTGCTACAATGACAGAAACGAGACCGTTTCCGTTTCGAAAAGAGCGAGGATCAGCCTCTCCCGGCAAGGGGGAATCAGGCCGATCGATCCATTCCCGCGAAGCAGACCACAGCAGGAGAGGAGGGGATCCCCATGGCGGCGACCATGAAGGACATCGCCCGGGAAACCGGGCTGGGGCTGGCGACCATCTCCAAGTATTTCAACGGCGGCAGTATCCGGGAGAAAAACAGAAAGCGGATTGAGGAGGCGGTCAAAAGGCTGCATTATGTGCCCAACGAAGTGGCCCGCAGCCTGAAAACCCAGCAGTCTCGCGCGATCGGCGTGGTGATTCCCGAGCTGAGCAACGCGTTTATCACCTCCATTATCTCCTCCATGGAAGATATTCTTCGCCAGCGGGATTACGCCGTGATCGTCTGCGACTGCCGCAGCGACGCGAA
>CADBLV010000235.1 GCA_902795555.1 uncultured Eubacteriales bacterium
CCAACCCAGAAGACGGCACTGTACATAAATCGATTCTCATGCCAGATGGATCCTATTATGAAGTCATATACAAGGACGGAAAGATCATTTCCGCAAAAAAGGTAGTTAATAAAGCTGAGGCCGGAGAAGTCAATTTCACAGCTAAAGGCAATATCGATGTCCGCGGTGAATTTGCGCGCGACGGAGTGTATATTAACGCCGATGTTAAAGGCACTGAGATCAACGCGGAAGTAACCGGTGACATTATTGTAACGCAAACGGATTCAAAAGAATCATATTCTCAAGTAGATGGCGTTCAAGAGCACGATGTCTCCAGTACTGTTAACATTGATGTGGGCGGGACGATTGACGTAACCGGCAACAACAGCGCGAAAGGCGCCGACCTCAACAGCATTCACGGAAATGTGACGATGAATGTGGGCGAGGATATCAACGTTCAGGGCGGCAAACAAGCTACGGGCGTCGATGTGGATGCCTGGGACAATGCTGAGGTCGAATTCAATGTCGGCGGGAAGATTACCGCGACGCAGAGCTCGGTTTACCGTTCGAAGGACGATCCGGACGCGAAAAAGAAAGCAGATGAGCGGTATTCCTATTCTGCTACCGGTATGGATCTTGACGCGACCGGAAAAAGCTCGATTACCGCGAATGTGGAAGGCGGCGTGGAAGCCATCAGCGACGAATATGCAACGGGCGTATCCATTTATGCCAACGGGGGCAGCGATGTTTCCCTGACGGTCGGTGGCGACGGCATTAACGCCGAAGGCGAGAAAAATGCTACCGGCCTCTATGTATACACCGTTGATAATAAAACCAATGTTGATGTGAATGTGACAGAGGGCGGCGTTCACGCGGACGGAGGAAAAGACGCAGACGGTGTGATTTCCAACAACTACGGCGGAACGCAGACTTTCGAGATCACAGGTGACGTGACGTCCTCCGGAGACGGACTGGAATTAAGGGCGAAACAGCCTTACAACTGGGTCGAATCAGACGCGAAGCTGCCAATTGTCGAAAGCGAATACCGGAGTTTCTACAAGACTACGGATAAAGACGGAAATGAAATCACCGTAAAGCGTTATACTCATTACGAAGGCGACACGGTCTATCATTACGACAGCCTCGGCAATGTCTGGGTTGAAAAGGTCACCGATGAAAAGGCTGCGAGCGAGACCCGCGTGGAAGTGATCGGGGATGTCATTGCGGAAGAGGCTGCCATCGTCTTCGATGTGACTAACGACAAAGCCAAGATGGACGTTATCGTGGACGGCACCGTGTCCGGTGAGCTGGCCAGCGTGCTGCTGGAGGAGCGGACGGTGACGGACAATATCACGCTGACCGTCTGGGCCATCACGGAGAACGAAAACGGCAATCTGGTTGAGCGCTATCGCGATGTCATGAACGACAAGGGCGAGATGGAGCACGTGCTGTTGGGCGGCGATGAGGATTTCGAGAAGGAAATTCAGTACATCATCAAGGTGGAACAGCCGGAGCTGGGCACCTTGACTGCCGACGGCACCTATGAATACGAAGGCTATGATGTGGCGCATCAGGGCGACGAAGTTACCCTGCGGGTGGATCTGCCCTTCGGCTATCGGGTGAAGGAAGCCTTCAACGGCACCGAGAACAAAGTGAAGCTGGGGAAGAATGCTAACGGACAGTACTACCTGCTGGTGCCGCGGGGCGGCGGCGTCATGTTGTCTGTGACCCTGGAGCGGGTTCCCTCCAAGGTGACCTATTACACCGAAGGCGGCACGATCAACGATTCCGAGGAGCCCTATACGATTCGCTCCGTGCTGACCAACACAATCACGCTGCTGGACGCGCCTGTATGGGAAGGACATGAATTCCTCTACTGGAACATCCAGACCGTGGCGAAGGACAACGAGAAGTGGGTCGCTCCCGATCCCGCCAACGACAAACAGTACGCCCCCGGTGATAAGTACTACCTGAAGAACGAAGTGGTTACGATCACGGCTGTTTGGGCGAACTAAACCTGATGACCCAAAGAACGGTTCCGGCCGGACAGCGTTTGCTGTCCGGCTTTTCCGAAAACTGTACAAAAGGGAAACCAGGTGAGTCAAATTTGTTCACGATCCGCGTAAGCGGGAGCGAGCAGCCAGAGCGACAGATGTGAACCTGCGGTTCAACGAGGAGTAGATCCAGGGTTTGATATGATCTCAAAAGGAGAAAAGGAGGACGTGCATTATGAAAGACCGCGTTTTCAGGGGAACGATGATTCTGCTGGCGGCGCTGTGCATGCTGGCCTTCACTGCTGCGGGGGCTGCCGCGGAAGAAGGCGTAAAAGCGGAAGGGTATTTTGCCGAGCCGCTGGAAGATCTGTTCAGCTTTTGCTATACGACGACGGAGCTTCCGGAGAATGTGGCCGTTCGTGAACGTTCTCTGACTGTGTCAGCCCTTTTCCAGACCCAGGCCGATGCGGAAGCTGCGCGAGAAGCAGCTCAGGCCGAAGCGGAAGGCGCAGAAGAATCTGCTCAGACCGGTGCGGAAACCGTGGGAGAATCGGTCCCGGCTGGTGCGGAAGCCGCGGGGGAAGCGGCCCAGGCCGCAGTGGAAAACGAAACGGAAGCTGCGGGAGAATCGGTCCCGGCTGGTACGGAAGCCGTGGGAGAGTCAACCCAGACCGAAACAGAAACCGAAGCAGACTCCACAACGGGAGAAACAGTCATTCATGCCGCTGCTGAATTCCTGGAAGGCGATGAGGGGCTGCGGGAGGCGGTGACCGTTCAGGAGAACGGAACCGTCGCCATCGATCCTGAAACACTGGGGGGAGCCGGAACCGCGACCTTCCGTCTCACCTTTGAAACGGAACATCTGACTGCTTCCCGGGATGTAACACTGCAGGTGTTCGCTTTCGCGGATACGCCGTCCCTGACGGAGCTGTATGTTGATCCTGTCTTTTACATGGAACCGGGGAAGCATTTTTCTTCCGGCGCGGCTCTGCGGGCCATCGCCCGGGAAGAATATCTTTCCTGGTGCGCAGAGAACGGTCTGGCTTCCCCGAAGCCGGAGATCACAGTTGAACCAAAGGATCTGCCGGGACTGACCTACGACACGGAAACGGACACTTTCACGATTGCAGAATTCGGCGTTTACGACTGTGTCGCTCATTACGATCTGGCGAACCTGTCCTGGACGCTGCCCTTCCGTGTGCAGGCGTCGGCTTATTCCATCACCGGCCCCACGTGGCTGATGCCCGGGGGAACGGGCCAGTTCCGGGTGACGGATGTGGATGCCGCGACGGGACGAACCTATACCTGGAGCGTCAGCGACAACGCGGGAGAGATTGATGCTCATACCGGCGTGCTGACGGTCAGCAGGGACGCGGAACCCGGTGTGCCCATGACCGTGACCCTTACCCCGGCCGGAGAGACGGCCATTGAAACCCAGGTACGTATTGTGGACAAGGCACTTCCGATTCTGGAAGAACCCACCACGGAGGCGGATCAGGGATTCCTGGTTCCTGCCCCGGCGGGAGACTGGGATACCCATGTGTCCGAACGACGG
>CADBLV010000236.1 GCA_902795555.1 uncultured Eubacteriales bacterium
CCTGCCGACGGAACTGGATGACATCCGCCGGAAGATCATGCAGCTGGAAATCGAAGAAGCGGCTCTGAAAAAGGACGATGATTCCCTGTCCAAGGCTCATCTGGAAGTGGTTCAGAAGGAGCTGGCAGAGCAGCGGGATCAGTTCAACACCATGAAGGCCCGTTGGGAAAGTGAGAAGGAAGCCATCGGTAAGGTGACGGGGCTGCGGGAAGAGATTGAGCGGGTTAACGCGGAAATTGAACAGGCGGAGCGGAATTACGACCTGAACCGGGCAGCGGAGCTGAAATACGGCGAGCTGCCGAAACTGAAGCAGGAGCTGGAGAAGGAAGAAGTCATCGCCGAAGAAAGTAAGGGTGAAAACAGCCTCCTGCGGGATAAGGTGACGGAAGAGGAAATTGCCCGGATCGTGGGCCGATGGACCGGCATTCCCGTGTCCAGACTCATGGAGGGCGAGCGGGAAAAACTGTTGCACCTGGAAGATACCCTGCATCAGCGGGTGATCGGTCAGGATGAAGCAGTGACGAAGGTGGCGGAAGCCATTCTGCGAAGCCGGGCGGGCATTCAGGATCCAAACCGACCTCTGGGCTCCTTCCTGTTCCTGGGTCCGACAGGCGTCGGAAAGACCGAACTGGCTAAAGCACTGGCTGCGGCGCTGTTTGACGACGAGAAGAACATGGTTCGGATTGATATGTCCGAATACATGGAGAAGTTCAGCGTGTCCCGGCTCATCGGTGCGCCTCCCGGATATGTGGGATATGATGAAGGCGGTCAGCTGACTGAAGCGGTGCGTCGTCATCCGTACTGCGTGGTGCTGTTTGACGAGGTGGAGAAAGCCCACCCGGACGTGTTTAACGTACTGCTGCAGGTGCTGGACGACGGAAGAATTACCGACAGCCAGGGAAGGACCGTGGATTTCAAGAACACCATCCTGATTATGACCAGCAATCTGGGCAGCGAACATATTCTGGAAGGCATCGAAAACGGAGAGATCAGTCCGGCGGCCAGGGAAATGACCGACCGGCTGCTGAAATCCCACTTCCGGCCGGAATTCCTGAACCGGATTGACGAGATTGTTTACTACAAGCCCCTGACGAGGGATGAAATCGCGAAGATTGTCCAGCTGATGGTGGCGAACCTGAACAAGCGGCTGGAGGACAAGCAGCTGAAGGCTGTGCTGACGCCGGCGGCCCTGAACGCAGTGATTGACCGGGGATTTGATCCCGTGTTCGGCGCCAGACCTCTGAAGAGATATCTGCAGAGCAAGGTCGAAACACTGATTGCCCGGAAGGTGATCTCCGCGGACATCGAACCCGGAACAACTCTGACTGTAGATCTGGACGAGGACGGAAACATCGTGATCCGATAAAACGGATCGTACAGGGGATCATACGAAAACAGTTTACGGCATTTACGCACCATTGAACAGCCCGGAACGGGGAGAATCCCGTCCCGGGCGTTTTCATGTCCGCGGTGAAACGGGAAGAGGAAGCGAAACACGGCGGAGGCAAGACGGGATGCCGGCGGGGCGATGGATCGTTGAATAGGTTGTGCAAGCGGAATGGAATGTGATATAATACAGGCGTAAACAAACGGGGAGGAGAGCATGTTCGGAAGGAAGAGGCAGGCTTCGGAGACCGAGGGAGCATGGGAACAGCAGGCTCCGGAAGCGGAAGGAGCATGGGGGAGCCGGGATCCTGAAACAGAAGGCACTCGGCGATTCAGCGCGGCTGATTTCGAGTCTCCGGAAAGAACACCGGAGGACGCCTCCGCATGGGATGAAATGCCGGAGAAGCGTGTGCGTTTTTCGGAAAACGCTGTCGAACGGGAGGATGCTTCGTCCGCCTGGGGTGGTGCAGGGGATGATCTGCCTGACCGGGAAGCAGATAATTTCGACGGCGGCGAAGCGGATAACGGATGGAATCAGGAAGATGGGGACATAAGCGGAGCGGAGGAGGCAGAGGCGGAAGAACCCAGGAGCATCTTCCGGCCGGAAACCCGCAAGCCCAATTTTGCAATCAGCGTGATGCTGAACACGGTGCGAACCCTGGCAGTGATCCTTGCTCTGGCGGGTATCGCCGGCATCGGGACGCTGGTGGGCATCGCGAAGGGATATGTGGACACAGCGCCGGAGCTGGATCTGGCCGCCCTGGACAGTCAGGCCCAGACCTCTTTTATCTATGACAGAAATGGGAATCTGATTACAGAATATAAGGGAACGGAAAACCGCGTGATGGTGAGCCTGAGCGCGATTCCGAAGGTGCTGCGGAATGCCTTTATCGCCGTGGAAGACGCTCGGTTTTACAGCCATACGGGGGTAGATCTGAAGCGGATCGTCGGCGCGTTTGTGAGCAATCTCACCTCTTCGGGAACGCAGGGCGGTTCCACCATCACGCAGCAGTTGATCAAGAACACCCTTCTTTCCTCGGAAGTCAGCTATAAGCGCAAAATTCAGGAAGCATGGCTGAGCCTGCAGCTGGAAATGAAGTATTCCAAGGATCAGATTCTGGAAAGCTATCTGAACACGATTTATCTGGGCGAAAACTATTATGGGGTGCAGGTGGCGGCGGAGGGCTATTTCGGCAAATCCCTGGGGGAGCTGACCCTGCGGGAATGTGCCATGCTGGCCGGAACCACGAACAACCCGTATTACTATAACCCGCGGCGGAATTATTACACCCGGAACAGCGGGGAGAAGGACTATGCGGCCATTACGAACAATCGGACGAATTATGTGCTGCGATGCATGTATGAAAATCAGTTCATCACTTATGAGCAGTATTTACAGGCCCTGGATCCCGCGACTGCTTCGGTGAAACCGGAGGACGATGCTGCGGCGGGGGGCATGTATGCCCATGCCCATTATGTGGAATATGCCGTGAAGGAAGTTGTGTCGATTCTGCTGGAGATCAACGGCCTGGAGGACAACTCTTCCAACCGGGCGGCCATGGAGAACAAATTCCGAACCGGCGGCTATCATGTGAAGCTGGCGCTGGATCCGGAGATTCAGAGCACCGTGGAGGACACCATCCGGAACTGGAACAAATATCCGGATCTGCGGGATCCCTCCGACAAGATTTACCGGAGCAAAAATGCCGACGGCACCTATACGGAAACCATTCAACCCCAGGCGGCCTGCGCCGTGCTGGATTATCGGACGGGAGAACTGAAAGCCATCGTGGGTTCCCGGACGGAGGTGACCAGCCGGAAAACGCTGAACCGCGCCACGGACATGAAAATGCCTGTAGGTTCTGCCATTAAGCCCATCGCGGTTTACGCGCCGGCTTTGGAGCTGGGAGCCAGCCCCGCCAGCATTGCCTACAATATGCCCATTCCGATTGCGGGATGGAAGGATTCCAAGGGAAATGATTCCTGGCCCTCCAACTACGGTGGGGGCGGATATGTCGGCCCGGAAACCCTGCGGACGGCGATGGCGAAATCCCATAATACATCCGCTGCTTATGTGTTGCTGAACATGGTGGGGGTGAACCGAAGCGTGGATTTCCTACACCGGCTGGGGATTGACGACGGACATATTGACGCTACGCCTTTCGGCCTGAGCCTGGGATCCTCCGGCATTACTCCTCTGCAGATGACGGTGGCTTTCGGGGTGCTGGCGAACGGCGGCGTATATCAGAAGCCGATTTCCGTTCTGGGGATTTCCGACGCCAACGGCAATGTGGTGTGGGACGGGCATCAGCATCAGGAACGCCGGCGCGTGTTTTCAGACAGTACGGCCTGGATGATTGTGGACATGCTCAAGTCGGTGGTTTCCTCCTCCGGTACCGCGGGATCGGCCAAGATCAAGGGCCAGACGGTGGGCGGGAAAACCGGAACCAACTCTGATCAGAAGGGTGTTTTCTTTGCCGGCATGACGGGGTATTACACCTCCGCGCTGTGGATCGGTCATGATAATTACAAGGCGCTTTCCTCCCGCAGCACGGGCAGCGGGGCCGCGGCGCCGCTGTGGCAGGCCTATATGGCCAAGATTCACGCGGGCCTGGCTAATAAGGATATTCTGGACGGGGACGCATCGGATTACGGGCTGGTGCGGGTGACGACCTGCGCCGTGTCCGGACAGCTGGCTACCGATGCCTGCGAGCATGACGTGATGGGATACGGTACTGTGACGGATTACTGGAAGAACGGCACGCAACCCACCGTCTACTGTCAGATGCATGTGAGCCAGACCGTTTGCGTGGACACAGGCATGCCCGCGGGTCCATACTGCCCCCATACGGAGGTGAAAGGGGTGATCACCCTGCCGGCAGGTCATCCCCTGTACAACTATCTGGGCACCAAATATCAGAGTGTGATTGAGGAGTATCTGGGCGTCGCGGCGGCATCCAGCGGTCAGATTTGCACCTGGCATACGGAGGAAAACCAGGGGAGCGGTATTTCGCCTACCACAGCGAAGCTGATTTCCGACGCAGGCGAACTGATCACCATGGCCAGCGGCATGCTGGATACCATGGAGGCAGGGAGCCCGCAATATCAGGCGGTGAGTCAGGCGATGGACTACCTGAGTTCTCTGGCGGAAGCGGAGAATCCCTCCCAGAATGACATTGCCGCAGCCATGTCCATGCTGACGCAGGCGATGGCCGGCATTTACTGAAACAGGTCGAAACGGTGGAGACAGGGGAATACCGGGATGAAGGGACTGTGGACAGAATGGGAAACGTGAACCTGCAGCGGGATACCGGGATGAAGGGATTGCGGTCAGAAGGGTAGACGCAGACCTGTAATTCAATGAGAAAATCCTGAAAGATCGGAGCGAAGACGGAATGAAGAAATGGACGACCCTGGCAACTCTGGCGGCGGCACTCATGCTGCTCATCGGTGTTGCCAGGGGAGAGAGCGGCGAGCTGCGGGTTTCCGTGGAGGGGATCGTGCGCCCGGGCGCCGCAACGCTTGTGTCTGTTTCTGTTCCGGAAAAGGGCGTTTACGATCTGGTCATGACGGATGGAGACGGACAAACCCTGTGCGTGATTGCCGAAAACCGCCCGGCGGAAGCCGGCGTGAATCTGCTGTACTGGAATGGGACCTATCAGGGGGTGGCGGCGCCGGAAGGGGAATGGCAACTGGTGATGACCCAGGGCGGGAACACCGCAAGGGCCTCAGTGACCGTGGGCCCCATGGCGGCCTGCCTGATCGGCGCCCGGCTGTCCCGGGAAGCCATTGTGACGGGAGAAAAAGCCGCCATCAGCTGGTTTGCCACCCAGGAAGGAGAGCTGATCGTTCTGCTGGAGGGGGATGCGGACCCTTTCCTGCGGCTCCATGCTGCGGCCGGATGGGGCGAGGCAGAGCTGCCGGCGGCGGAGAAGGGCGGAGATTACACGTTGCGAATGACGCTGACGGCTGAAGACGGAACGGTTTCCGAACCGGTGTACCTGTCCCTGAAGGTGGAAGAAACCATTTTTGACAGTTGGGCTTCCCGGCCGAAAAGCACCTCCTTCACGCCTTCCCTCGGCAGCCCCTGGGAGGGGAAGGATCAGACGCTGAATTACTGGACGCTGCCCATGGATATCACGGACACGGAAGCCGTCTGGGCTGTGCTCACCGCTCCGGTGACCGTGGTGGACAATGGGAAAACCAACGCGGAACGAACCCAGGTGGTTCTGCGCAAAGAGCCCCGGGCGGACAGTCCGGGGGTGGGCGTTGTGACCTGTATTACGCAGGCTGTTCATGTGATTGAACGGGGCGATGAATGGACCCTGGTGGAGTGTTATTCCTCCTCCTTCCATGATTCTTCCGTCAAAAACTGGAACGCGCTGGTGCAGGGATATCTGCCGACAGCCTATCTGAAGAAGACCGTGCCGGATCAGACCATCGGGCTGGTGGTGGACAAGCTGAATCAGACCCTTTACATCTTCCAGGACGGGGAGCTGTTTGACACGCTGCTGGTGTCTACGGGGCTGGCCAATGAGAAGCAGCCCTACAATGAAACCCGCAGCGGGGAGTTTCTGGTTCACAGCTGGGTAGGGGCCATCCCTTCAGACGATGTGGTCGGCAGGCTGGCCATGCGTTTCAACGACGGGGACCTGATTCACGAGGTGCCGTACTCCCTGATGAGCGACGGAAAAAGCCGGGATTACACTGCCACGGACAGGAAGCTGGGCAGCCGGGCCAGCCACGGTTGCATTCGTGTGCAGCGAAAGCAAACCCCCAAAGGAACCAATCATGAATGGCTCTGGAACCACAGAAAGCGGGACATGAAAATTCTGATCTGGGAGGACTGGCAGGGAAGGCAGCTGGCCTGTCCGGACGACGGGATGGTTCTGTACATCTCGAGTGGCAGAAACCCGGTTTATCATACGAGCCGGAAATGTTCCCAGGTGAAAGGAGCCAGGCTGAATCAGGTGCTCTACGGGCAGCTGGAGGACAAAGAATATCAGAGCGCCAGGCGCTGCGGCGCCTGCGGCGCGCCTCTGAAGCGGAACGAAATCGAAGAGATCAACGCCCTGTATGCTGAGGGCGGCGATCACGACCCGGTGATGACCGCTGCCAGAGAAAAGGCACGACGCGTGATGGAAGAGACGGAGGGGCCATGAAGGAACAGAAAACAGTGGAGGAAACGACGGAACCATGAACATTGTTGACATTGCGATCATCGCGATTCTGGGCCTGAGCGTGCTGGTGGGGCTGTATCGGGGATTTATTTCTTCCGTGGCCTCCATCGGCGGATGCCTGCTGTCCTTTGGGCTCAGCTTTGTGCTCGGCCCGAAACTGGTCAGCTGGGTGCAGTCCAATCCCGATCTGATCCGCACGCTCATGAGCTACACGGATGCCAAAAGCCGGCTGGGAGATCTGAACCTGAGTCTGTCTTCGGTGAGCACCCTGAGCGCGGACGGAATCGCAGACATCCTGTCCCGGGTGCATCTGCCTAATCCCCTGGACGCGCTCTTGCGAACGAATCTGGAAAAACAGGTTTTTGCGCCGTCGGGACTGACGGCGGTGGGGGATTACGTATCTCAGACTATCGTCGGCGCGATTCTGAACGTGATTTGCTTTATTGTCTGTTTTGTGGCTCTGATGCTGATCTTCCATATTGTGCTGAACTTCTTGAAAGTAGTGTTCCGCTTTCCGGTACTCAAGCAGTTAAATGCGGTCGTCGGCGGGATTTTCGGGCTGCTGCGTGGCGTCCTGCTGTGCTTTGTCGCCTTTGCCCTGCTGCCGCTTTTCCAGACTGTGATCCCGGTAGACGGTATTCAGGAGATGGTCGAGACGAGCGCGCTGGCGCCGCTGTTCAACAGCGGAAATCTGATCCTGGCCATCATGAACGGACATCTGTAAAAAGGGGAATGCAGACAGCAGAAAGCCCGGATCATTTGATCCGGGCTTTCTGCGTATGCCGGGCATGGCACAGTTCTAGCGGGTGAAAGTCCCGTCATGGGTACCCTCTTGCCTGCCGGCCTCAGCCGTCGATGAGACTGATTTCCGTGGCCGGGTCGAACAGATGCATCACCTTGGCCAGATGATTGGTCAAGAGGATACAAGCTGGTTGAATGATTAAAAAGTGACTTCCTGGATGAATTCTTCGAACAGGGGGAGGGTGAATCGAAGCTTACCATAATCATTTCCGTTCAAGATTCCCTTGCGGATCAATCGCATGCGATAAGGATTAAATTGATTGGTTTCCATGCCAAGCAGGCGGCGGATCTCCAGAATGCTTCCATCGGGAACTTTTGAGACGGCTTCTGCTACTTTCCGGTCGCCATCTGACATTTCAGACCAGATTTTCTCATATACATATTCTATCAGGTACTGCTTGTACAATCCTCGAACCTTCACAGGATCGGAAGGATATTGCCAGGTGAAAAACCCGAGAAGCTGGAAAGCGAAAGGATATCCGCGGGTATCCTTGGCCATTTTCATCGCGTCTTCCCGATTCAGATGAAAAACGGACTGATATCTGTCTGCCATGATTCCGATGTTTAACGGCTCCAGGCTGATGCGGGGTGCCCGATAAAGAAAGGTTAGCGTTTTTTGATCCTGAAGCGATCTGATGTTTTCAAACAGGCCGGTCATCAGCAGGAAAACAGGCAGATCCTTCCGCAACAGGATCTGAAAAGAACTGGCAAAAACGCGGACAGATGGGTTATTTACGACCTCATCAATAACGATGAGCAGTCGTTTTTGATGTTTCTGCATGCTGGCAAGCATGCGTTCCAGAGCAATTTGTGAGTCAGAAACAGGCGGACTGCCGTTCACTTTTAACCCGACGCCGAAGAGGGAAAGATTGATCTCGGTGCGCTGGAACAGCCTGGCCAGGCTTTTTTCATTGGCCAGTCTTTGAACCAGGGACTCCAGTAGATCCTGCTCCGGACTTAATTCGGCCACAATCCAGTTTCCACGAGAGGCAATGTTTTTGCTTGCGGTGGTCATAAACACGGTTTTGCCGCTGCCCCGAACGCCTGTAATCATGGCAATATGGTGGGAGGGAGTATCCGAGGTGAAAGTATCGACCAACTCCACCATTGTTCGCAAACGTGGAATGAATTCACGTGGCTCTCTTCCAAAATCCATGGTGAAAGGATTTGATTTTTTTTCGGCAAGATTCGTTTCACGGTTGTTTTCCTGCGCACTCATCTTTTCCATGCTCCTTTCAGGCCAGATCTGATGGCTTATGTTTTACTAGTTTTCTATATTTTTACCGTTCATTACTGTTTGTTACTGTTCATTACTGGTTCGCTCTTATTTTACTGGTTTTTACTGTTTTGTCAAGGATTTTCTGATCCAACTTCATTCTCACGGGTGAAATAAAAGGGACGCCGGCAAAATGCCGGCGTCTGTTGAATGCAGGGATAGATATCCGGGGACAGGAGAGGTTATTCCTTCTTCAGCCTGGTCTTGAGATTAAAAGAGGTTTTCCTTCCGCGCTTGCTGAGGATGATTCAATATCAACGTTCTGAAGGAAAACAGAAATAAGCACGAATTCCTCACACAGCAAAAGTCCTATGGCTTTCACCTGCGTTTGGGAAAAGCCATAGGACGATTGCTTAATCCAGTCTTTACATCCCGACGGTATGAGCTGGAATTATTGCTTTCGTTCGCGGATCTTGGCGAAAACGGCCTGCAGCATAATGAAAACAAACAGCAGGAAGGCAGACACCACATTCGGTACAGTACCGCCGAGTCTTGTCAGATCTGCGTTGAAGCTTACAATACTGTTAATTGTGCCGTTGATTAGCACCCCGACAAAGGAGCCGAACACATTGCCCACACCACCGGTCAGCAATGTACCGCCTATAACGGAGGAGGAGATTGCTTTCATCTCCAGGCCCAGTGCCTGTGTGGTTGTACCGCACATTGTGTTCATACAGTAGCAAATACCGCCGATGGAACAAAGGAGTGAAGACAGAATATAGGTAATCATCTTGGTCCTTTTAATATTCAAACCCATCAGGGCGGCACTCTGCTGGTTGCCGCCTACTGCATACATGCTGCGCCCTGTGCGCGTATAACGCAGGATCAGGAATACCACAATGACGCAGAGCAGTGCAATGATTACAGGAATATTGATATACGGTACCATCTTCACACCGCGTTTATTAACCACCGCTCCCAGTTCAAAAGGCATGTATACCTTAAGTCCTGCCACTTCCTTAAACCAGTTCTGAACTGTGATATTAACCTGATCTGTACAGATCATTGCTGTCATGCCCCGTGCAAAGAACATTCCGCCCATGGTAACAATAAAAGGCTGAATATTCAGATAACCGATCAGGTATCCCTGTACTGCGCCAAACACAATGCCGATCAGCAGGACAAATGGAACCAAAAGCGTGGGGGATGTACCGTTGTTTTCCATACCTACGCTCAAGATCATACAGTCCATAGCTACCAGAGATCCTACGGAGATGTCAATTCCGCCTGTAAGCATAACGCATGTCATGCCGCATGCGATACAGATCAGAGCGGCATTTGTCCGGAAAATATCCAGGAATGTTTGTAGCTTCTCAAATCCCTTCGCATTATCCCCAAATCCATACATAAAGAATCCGGCTGCATACAGCAGAAAGAACAGCCCCACAGTGATCAGTAGCAGAATCGTATGGCTGTTGATGCTTCTTTTCTTCATCCCGATCAACCCCTTCCTGCCGCCATGGCCAGGCCTATCTTCTTGGCTTTCCGTTTGGCAGCATATGCCTTGATAACCGGAGACTGTACCACGACGATCAGGATTACGATGATAGCTTTATATACGGGCGCTTGCGCTTTTGCAACACCAAGGGCATACATCGTGGTAGTAATGGCCTGGATCGTATAAGCGCCGATGATGGAACCTGCCAGGTTAAACCGGCCGCCGCCCAGGCTGTTTCCTCCCAGAGCGACTGCCAGAATGGCGTCAAGTTCCAGGTTCAGGCCTATATTATTGGAGTCAGCGGAATAAATACGCGATGTTGCCACAATGCCCGCGACACCGGAAAACAGTCCGCAAATCACATAGCACAGAAGGATGATCGCCACGGAGTTGATTCCGGCAATCCGTGAAGCCTTCGGATTGATTCCAACCGATTGCACATACATTCCCAGAGAGGTTGTCTTCAGGATCAGTGCCATAATCAGTACGCAAGCTGCGGCAATCACTGTCGGCGTCGGGAAGATCCAAAGCTTTCCGCCGAATACTTTGAATTGGTCAAGATGAATATATACCATTTTGTTGTTGGTGAGCAGCAACCCGATAGCTCGTCCGGCGGTAAAGAAGATCAGTGTAGCTACCATGGGTTGAATTTTCATCTTTGCGACCAGGAAACCGTTAAATAATCCGCACAGTCCCGCAATCGCAATACCGGCGATCACACCGACAAAAATCGGCATCTGAAGGTCGCCCAATTCTCGGACATGGGTAACGCCGAACCCGGCCAGAAGCATACAGCAGAGACTTCCAGCCAGACTCATCACGGAACCGACGGAAATATCCGTGCCAGCCGAAGAAGATACTACCAGCGTCATTCCGATGGCCAGGATCGCTGCTTCACTGCCGCGATTGAGAATATCAATGATACGGCCGTACAGCGCTCCTTCCGTGATGCTGATCTCAAAAAAAGCAAACGGTCGGTTCCCCTGGGCTGCGTCGTAAACGACATTGATAATCAATACCAACAATACGCTGAACAGCGGCAGGAACAACGGCTTTTTGGAGATTTTTTTCAGCCAGTCCATCACATTTTTCACGTCCGTTCACCTCCGGCAATGACCTTCATAACTGATTGCTGGGTCAGATTTTCGGTGAGTTCGCCCACTTTTTCACCATCCCGCAGTACGGCCAGGCGGTTGCAGGTTCGTAGCATCTCCTCAATCTCAGAAGAAATAAAGATAACGCTCCTTCCTTCTTCTGCCAGTTTCAGAACCAGCTTCTGTATTTCCGTCTTTGTACCGACATCAATACCACGCGTTGGTTCGTCCAGAATGAGGAAATCCGGATTGGTTGCAAGCCAGCGGGCGATAATGACCTTTTGCTGATTGCCGCCGGACAGTTGTTTTACAAGCGTTTCGGTGCTGGGCGTTTTGATTTCCAGCAGTTTAATGAATTCTTTTGTGATCTCCATCTGCTTGTCCATCGGGATTCGCTTGACAACACCGGCCAACGACTGCATTGCAAGCATGATATTTTCACGTACGGACAGATCTTCCACAATACCTTCAGCTTTGCGGTCATCCGGCAAAAGGCCCATGCCCAGCCGCATGGCGTCAATAGGCGCGTTGATTTTGACATTCTTGCCGTTCACCTTTAGGGTTCCGGTTTGTGCTTTATCCGCGCCGTAAATACAGCGGGCCAGTTCGCTCCGACCGCTGCCGAGCAGTCCGGTCAGGCCAACCACCTCGCCTTTATGAATATCCAGGTCGAAAGGCTTGATTTTGCGGACATGGCTCAGTCCTCTCGCCTCAATAAGCACCTCGCTTGATACTGTTTCGTCTTTTTTGGACTTGATGGACTGAAGATCATCGAAATCTCTGCCCATCATAGCCGCCACCAGTTTAAGGCGGGGCAGGTCTGAAATTTCATACTCGCCGACAAGCTGTCCATTGCGTAGCACAGTGATCCGGTCGCATACCGCATAAACCTGTTCCAGAAAATGTGTTACGAAGATAATCCCGATTCCCTGTTTCTTTAAGGACTGCATCAGTGCAAACAGCTTTTCCACTTCTTTATCGTCAAGGGAAGAAGTAGGTTCGTCCAGAATCAGTACCTTGCATTCCATATCCACTGCGCGGGCAATCGCAATCATCTGCTGAAGAGCGATGGAATAATTTTCAAGTGCCTGGGTCACATCCACCTGAATATCAAGCTTTTTCATCAGTTCCCGGGCTCTGCTCAGCATTGCCTTGCGGTTGATCGTTCCGAGCCGTGTCATTGGTTCGCGGCCGATAAACAGGTTTTCCGCAACACTCAGGTTTGGACAAAGGTTAACTTCCTGATACACGGTTGAGATGCCGTTCTTTTGCGCGTCCAGCGTGGAATGGTTACGAATAGGATGCATATCCTTCCCGAAGAAAATCTCGCCTTTTTCAAAATCATTTACGCCGGTCAGGCATTTGATCAGGGTGGATTTTCCTGCTCCGTTTTCCCCCATCAGCGCATGAATCTCACCCTCACGCAGCGTAAAATCAACATTGTTCAGCGCCTTTACGCCGGGAAAAGTCATGCAGATACCGCGCATGCTGAGGATCGCTTCGTTGTTCATGACTGTATACCCTTTCTCTTTTTAACCTCGTCCTATTATGTCAGTCTTTCTGCGGTAGGTCCGGTTTTACTGCTGAAATAAACTGGAATGGGATAAAAATTCAAAGGCGGAAGGAACCTTCCGGTTCCTTCCGCTGAATGTTCTTGTTCCCTAGCAGAACCGGCTGCGTTGATAAGTATGATTAATACTTGCGGCCAGCCAGAACTTCGTCGGTCATAACAGTAACCACGGCGCTTTCGATTCCGGGAGCGCAGAAGCCTTCATCGGGCACCAGGGTGAACTTTTCAACAGTCTCGCCAGCCTGCAGAGCCTTGATAACGTTCATAACGATAACAGCCTGGATGGGGTTGCACTCAACATTGCACAGAATCTGGCCGTTCAGGGTCCGGGTCAGGCCTTCCTTGGTAGCGTCGAAGGAGATGATGATCTTCTCGCCAACGCCGTACTTGATTCCGGCAGCATCCATGGCATCCATCGCACCGTAGGCTTCATTGTCGTTGTGGCACACAACCACATCGAATCCATCAGCACCATAGGTCTTGATGAAAGATTCCATAACCTGCTGGCCACCGTTCTGGGTGAAATCGCCATCCTGGCTGTCAACGATCGTCCACTCGGGATGATTGGCGGCAACCTGGTTGAAGCCTTCAGCACGGCCGATGGCGGCAGAGGAACCGGTGGAGCCTTCGATCACGAGGATCTTCGCTTCTTTGCCGGCCAGGTATTCTTCCAGCCACTTACCAGCGGTGACGCCCTCAGCGGTCATGTCGGTACCGACAGCAGTGGTATACAGATCGGAAGAAGCATCCACGGAACGATCCGCGATGATGCAGGGGATTCCGGCTTCCTGGACTTCCTTCAGAACATCATCCCAGCCAGCGGTCTGGATCGGGTCGATGACGATGTAGTCGAAGTCCTTCTGAACGAATTCACGAACTTTGGCAAGCTGCAGAGCATGGTCGTTGTCGCAGTCAATCAGTTCGAGTTCGAAGCCGGCGTCCGGTGTGAACACGTCAAAGTAGTTCTGGGTGTTGGCCATACGCCAGTCAGATTCATGTCCGACCTGGACATAGCCGATCTTCAGCAAACCATCCGCGAAAGCGGAAGCCACGCCGAGGGCCATCACCAAAGCGAGTACCAGAGCAAGGATCTTCTTCATGTTTCTTTCCTCCATTTTTTTGGTTTTGGCATTCCTGCCATTTGATGCTCTTATTATACGAAAATCCCCCGTATTCGGAAATACAGAGGATTTCGATGATGGTGGGAATTTTTCCGTTTCTTACATGTTGTGGGGGAGATTTGGATGAAAATCTTTCGATTCGCGGTTGAAAATTTTTCACCCGTTCTCCTGCTCGTCCCGGCTGACGCCCTTCTCCCGGCGGTATTCGCTGGGGGTGAAACCGGTGGTTTTCTTGAAGAGATAACTGAAGTAATGGGCATCGTTGTATCCTACGTCCAGGGCGATCTGACTGCTCCTGAGGTTGGTGTTTTCCAGCAGTTCCCGAGCCTTGCCGATCCGCAGGCCGGTCAGATACTGGGTGAAAGTGACCCCGATCTCCTGGGAAAAGAGGGTGCTCAGATGGCTCTGGCTCAGATGCACTGCCTCTGCCGCGTCCTGTAACATCAGGTTGGGATCGCTGAAATGCTCCTCCAGAAAAAGCCGGGCCTTATTGACCGAGCTGTCGCCGAATCCGCCCCGGCTGCCGCCGATGATGCTGCGATTCACCGGCCCCTCCGCGGTTTGCAAATGACGCAGATGCCGGGCGGAACGCATGCTGCGGCGGATATCGTGATAGCTTTCCACGGTTTCCCCGATCGCGATCAGAAGATGCTCTTCCGCCGCCAGCTCCGGCAGCTGCATGGCAGAATTGGCAAAAGAATAGGCCCGTTCCTCAGCGTCCTCCGGACGGTCTCCCAGCACGAGGGCTCTTGCTCCCTTGGCACTGGAGCAGACAAAAACCGATCCCTGGCTCATTTCCGCCAGACCGGTCAGTGCGCTGCGGCAGGACATCCGGCGATCTCCCTCTGCCTCGAAGCTGATATCCAGCACCACGTAGCATCGGGCGATCAGATTAACTCCCATGCCGCGCATCTGCTGGATCAGCGCGTCGTCGTCTGCAGGATTTCCTTCCTCCGTATAAAGAGAAGCCAGCATTTTGTCCGTCATAAAGGCGCTGCCGCTGAGCAGCCTTTCCCGCAGATGGGCCAGGTTTTCCCGTTCGCGCTTTTTTTCGGCAATCTGCTGTCGGACCCGGTCCAGGGCCGCGCCCAGCTCTCGGGCTGTGACAGGTTTGAGCAGATATTCCCGAACACCCAGGCTGATGGCTTTCCGGGCGTAGTCGAAATCGTCATATCCGCTGAGGATAATCCGTTCCACCCAGGGCATGGTCCGCTGAATTTCCTCGCACAGCTTCATCCCATCCATGAACGGCATCCGGATGTCCGTCAGAAGGATGTCCGCGTTCAGATCCCGAATCATGGGCAGGGCCATCTCCCCGTCCGGGGCTTCGCCGACCAGCTGATAGCCGTTTTCCTCCCAGGGAAAGGAGTTCCGCAGGTTTTCGCGAATCGCGATTTCATCGTCAACGAGGAAGACTTTCGTCATGGTCAATCTCCTCTCTGGTTCGGATGGGAATGGTGAAGGAAACCTCGGTTCCCTCCGGCCCGGACACAATCCACAACCCTTTTTTCTTCCTATAATACAGACGGATGCGCATGTGCACATTTCTCAGCCCGAATCCACTGCGCCCGGGCTCCAGCGCCGCCTGGGAGGAGGGCTGCTCGCTGTCCAGACTTTCCTGCAGGGCGGCGAGCTGTTCGGCTGTCATGCCCTTCCCGGTGTCCGAAACAACGAAGGTCATCAGCCTGTTTTCCTGTGTCAGCCGTACACAGATCTTTCCGCCGCCGCGCCGGGCTTTGATCCCGTGATACAGGGCATTTTCCACCAGCGGCTGCAGAAGCAGCTTCACCATGTATGCGTTTTCCAGCCCCTGGGGCGTATCTACCTCATAGTTTAAAATGTCGCGATAGCGGGTTTTCTGAATGCTCAGATACGCACTGATATGCTGCATCTCCTGGCTCACGGGAATCCAGTCGGCGCCGGCGGACAGGCTGATGCGGAAGAAATCGCTGAGGTTCCGCGTCAGCTGTACCACGGCTTCCCTGTTGCCGCCTTCCGCCTGCCAGACGATGGTGTCCAGCGTGTTATAGAGGAAGTGGGGATTGATCTGGGCCTGCAGGGTCCGAAGCTCTGCCTTGGCCAGATGCTCCTGGTTTTTGCGCGTCTGCGCCATCAGGGCCTCCAGCCGCAGGGCCATCAGGTTGATCTGATCCGCCAGCTCCTGCATTTCCGCGATCGGGATATCCCGAACCCGGTCGTTGAAATTTCCTTCAGCAATCCGGCGCACGGTTCGCTCCATCCGTCGCAGCGCCGTGTCGATGGCGTCTGTAAGCCGCCGGGATGCGCTCCCGCTGTACCACCAGGCGGCAGCCAGCAGCAGCCCCTCGGCGATGGCGGCCGTCCACATGATCTGCTCCAGCTGCTTGCCAGCTGCCGAAGCGCTGCGAATCTCGCCGGAAATAAAGGCGTCTACCATGTCCGCGATCAGCCGCCCGACGTTTCGAACCTCATCGACGATCGTTTCCATCTCGTCGATAGGTCTGCCCTCAGCCATTCCGTCCCGGATTTTCAGCACATACTGTTCCAGGGTGTCCAGGGTTCTCTGTGCCACGGTCAACTGCAGATGTCCGTCCCCCGAGGTTTCGGCAAGCAGATCGTCCAGGGTTTTCCGGGCAACGCTCAGTCGCTTGTCCACGCTGCTCTTCTCATAGGTCACCTGTCCCGCGGTGACGGCGAAGAGATCTTCCGCCAGGGTGGTTTCAACGATCGGCTTCAGCTCCGAGGCCGCGTTCATCCGCCGCAGCATCCCCTGGGTTCGGCTGCTGTAGATCACCATGGTCACGAGCCCGATCACCACCGGCAGCGTCAACAGCGCTGACATGGACGTGATCGTCTTTCGGATGTTTTTTAGCAGGCGGGTCTGCCGTCTCTCACCGTCCATCAGAAGCCCTCCACGGCCGGATCTGATAAATCGTCAAAATCGCTGAAAATCCCTTCCTCCGGATGGGTTACCCGGGGAATCTCCAGGCCTTTCTTCAGACCTTTCACCAGTTCCATCAGATCTTTTCCCAGATCGGGCGTGCATTGCACCACGCAGTTGATTCTTCCGGCCTTCAGCGCATCTACTGCTTCTTTCTCTCCGTCAACCG
This sequence comes from uncultured Eubacteriales bacterium, assembly GCA_902795555.1. The sequence goes on from CADBLV010000236.1 coordinate 16,956, forward strand.
TGATCATGAGGATGTCCTTCCCCGGGACGATGCCTGCTTCTTCCAGCACATCCAGGGCCCCCAGGGTCATGGCGTCATTATGACTGTAGATTACGTCGATTCCGTCCCGGCCGAATTGCGTCAGCAGGGTCTTCATGCATTCCTCGCCCTTGCTCCGCAGAAAATCGCCACAGATGCTGGCGATCACTTCAAAGCGGGGATCTTCCCGAATCACGTCCATGAATCCCTGCTGCCGATCCCGCATGGGAGTGGATTCCAATGTGCCGCTGATCTCGGCAATCCGCATTTTCTTTGCGCCGAGGGCGTCTGCCTTCCGGATCAGGTATTCGCCGGCGCGTTTTCCCTCTGCATAAAAGTCTGCTCCCACATAGGCCGTGTAAAGATCGCTGTCAGGGCTTTCGATCATCCGATCCACCAGAATGACCGGAATCCCGGCCGTTCTTGCTTCCTCCAGGACGTTTTCCCAGCCGGTTTCCACGATCGGGGAGAAGGCGATCACGTCCACCTGATAGGCGATGAAGGAACGGATGGCATCAATCTGCTTTTCCTGCTTTTGATTGGCGTTTTCCTCCATCAGCCCGAAACCGTAATCCCTGGCTGCGGCCTCTATGCTGGCGGTATTCGCCATACGCCATGAGCTCTCCGCTCCGAGCTGACTGAATCCCAGCACAATGGAATCCGCTTTTTTCTCCGCTTCCGGCACCTTTGAACAGGCGCACAGCAGGAAAAATAAAGCGAAACAGAGCATCAGGATGACTTTCCGTTTCATCAAACGTTCCCCCTTTGGGATGATCTGCACAGGGATCATGAACAAACGAAATTTCCGGACAACAGTGTATCACACGTGTCAAATGCTTTCAATATCCGGGAGTACCATTTGAGGAAGTGCCAGAGGTTTTTACATCGCCGGAAACAGAGGTTTTTCTTGACAGCAAGCGGGGATCTCGATTAGAATAATCCTGCAGAAAACAACAGCGAGGAGACAGTGCGATGAAGATGAAAGATTTCGGTTTCTACCGCGGAGTGAATCTGGGAGGCTGGCTTTCCCAATGTGATTATTCCCGGGAACGGATGGATCATTTTGTGACGGAAAAGGATTTCGACCGAATTGCGTCCTGGGGTCTGGATCATGTCCGGATTCCTGTGGACTACAATGTGCTGGAAAATGAGGACGGAACATATAAGCAGGACGGGTTTGACCGGCTGACCCGGGCGATTGCCTGGGCCAAGGCCCGGAAAATGCGGGTCGTTCTGGATTTGCACAAAACCGCCGGTTTTTCGTTCGACGCGGCCGAAAAGGAAGCGGGATTCTTCTTCAACGAAGCCTGTCAGGAGCGGTTCTATCGCCTCTGGGAGGAGCTGGCCCGACACTTCAACGATCCGGAACATGTTGCCTTTGAGCTGCTGAACGAAGTGACGGAAAAGGAATTTATCGGCGCCTGGAACCGGATTTCCGCGGAATGCATCCGCCGGGTTCGGGCGCTTTGCCCGAAGACGCTGATTCTGATCGGCAGCTACTGGAACAACAGCGCTTCTGCCGTGAAGGATCTGGTTGCGCCGGCTGACGACCGGGTGATTTACAATTTCCATTGCTACGAGCCGGTTCAGTTTACCCACCAGGGGGCCCACTGGGTGCCCGGGCTGGACATGGAAAAGCGGATTTCGTTCGCCGAGAGCGGCACGGATGAGGCGTATTTTGAGGAGCTGTTTGCCCCCGCGATCCGCGCGGCTCAGGAGCGCGGAACCTGCCTTTACTGCGGGGAATACGGGGTGATTGACAGGGCGTCGCCGGAGGACACGGTGCGCTGGTATGAAACGATCCATCGGGTGCTGGAAAAGCACGAGATTTCCAGAGCCGCCTGGAGCTATCGGGAGATGGATTTCGGCATCGGAGATCAGCGCCTGGACGCTGTACGTGAACAGATCGTACAGGCTTTGTAAGACCGGACAGAAACAGAGCGTCGGCCGATTCCGCGGGGAATCGGCCGACGCTCTGTTTTGGGGATCAGTTGTTTTTTCGCATATAATTGATCAGGCCGCCGGCGAGGATCATGCCCTTCTGGCGCTCGGTGAGGGGGAGAAGCACCGGATAATCCTCACCTTTGGTTTCATTGCGCAGGATCAGGGTTTCCTTTCCCGCAGCCACGGCTTCCCGCACGCCGGGCAGGCTCAGGGTATCCCCCTGGGCGATGCGGTCGTAGTCCGCCTCGTTGGCAAAGGTCAGCGGCAGAATGCCGTTGTTGATCAGATTGGCCTGATGAATCCGGGCAAAGCTTTTGGCGATCACAGCCCGGATGCCCAGATACAGCGGCACCAGCGCCGCGTGCTCCCGGCTGGAGCCCTGGCCGTAGTTGGCGCCGGCGACCAGGAACCCGCCGCCTGCCGCCTTTGCCCGCTCCGGGAAGGTTTCATCCACGGGAGTGAGGCAGAAATCGGCCAGATGGGGGATGTTGCTCCGGAAGGGGAGAAGCTTGGCGTTGCTGGGCATGATGTGATCGGTGGTGATGTTGTCTTCCATTTTCAGCAGCGCTGTTCCGCTCACGGTTTCTTCCAGATCGTGTCCCAGGGGGAAGGGCTTGATGTTCGGCCCCCGAACGACCTCCACCGTGCTTTCCGCGCCTTCGGAAACAGGCGGAATGACCAGATTGTCATTCACTTCAAAACGGGCAGGCTGTTCCACGTTGAGATCGAGTCCCAGCGTTCGCGGATCGGTGAGGACACCGGCCAGGGCCGTTACGGCGGCGGTTTCGCAGCTGGTCAGATAGATTCCGGCGGAGGCAGTCCCGCTGCGGGCATAGAAATTTCGATTGTTGGTCCGCACGGAAACCGCATTGGTTTTCGGACTCTGGCCCATGCCGATGCACGGACCGCAGGCGCTTTCCAGAATACGCGCCCCCGCGCCCAGCATATCTGCCAGGGCACCGTTTTTCGCCAGCATGGTCAGCACCTGCTTACTGCCGGGCCCGATGACCAGGCTTACATCCGGATGAACGGTTTTACCCCTGAGAATGCGGGCCACCCGCATCATGTCCTGATAGCTGGAATTGGTGCAGCTGCCGATGAAAACCTGATCGACCTTGATGGGGCCGACATTTTTCACCGTATCCACCTTATCCGGCATATGAGGCTGGGCAACCAGGGGCTCCAGGGCAGAGAGATCAATATCCACGATTTCGTCATATTTTGCATCTCCGTCTGCCCGCAGCTCCTGGAAATCCTCCTCCCGGCCCTGGGCCCGGAGGAAAGCCCGGGTTACCTCATCGCTGGGGAAAACGGAGGTGGTTGCGCCAAGCTCCGCGCCCATGTTGGCAATGGTCGCCCGCTCCGGCACGGTCAGCGTTTTCACTCCGTCTCCGATGTATTCCATCACCTTACCGACGCCGCCTTTCACGGTGAGCCGGCGCAGCACTTCCAGAATGATATCTTTGGCGGCAACCCCATAGGGGAGCTTCCCGGCCAGACGCACGCCCACAACCTTCGGATAGGTCAGGAAATAGGCGCCGCCGCCCATGGCCACGGCCACATCCAGGCCGCCGGCCCCGATGGCCAGCATCCCGATGCCTCCGCCGGTCGGCGTGTGGCTGTCGCTGCCCAGCAGGGTCATACCCGGAACGCCGAAGCGCTCCAGATGCACCTGATGACAGATTCCGTTGCCGGGCTTGGAGCAGTAAATGCCGTGCTTTTTCGCGACGCTCTGAATATACTGATGATCATCCGCGTTTTCAAAGCCCGTTTGCAGGGTGTTATGATCGATATAAGCAACGCTCCGGCGGGTTTTTACCCGACCGATACCCATGGCCTCGAACTGGAGATAGGCCATGGTGCCGGTGGAATCCTGAGTGAGGGTCTGATCGATCCGGATGGACACCTCTTCGCCGGCGGCAGGCGTCCCGCTGAGCAGATGGGCATTCAGAATTTTCTGAGTCAGATTCATAAGCAAGCCTCCATTGTGTGGTTAAAAAGAGGACCGCCCGTCAGCGCTGGGGCGGCCTCTGCTGGGATAAGGCTATTGTAGCTTATGAGATGGGATGGATTCAATGGCATTAGCTGGAAAGAACAGGAAAAGACCAATTTATCCGATGTGGTCCTTTCCGCCCATGTACATGCGAAGGGCTTCCGGGATCGCCACGGTGCCGTCCGGGCGAAGATTGTTTTCCAGGAAGGCGATAAGCATCCGGGGCGGCGCCACGCAGGTGTTGTTCAGGGTGTGGGCGAAATACTTCTTTCCGTCCGCTGCCTTTACGCGAATCTGCAGGCGGCGCGCCTGGGCGTCTCCCAGATTGGAGCAGCTGCCCACCTCAAAATACTTCTTCTGACGGGGGCTCCAGGCTTCCACATCCAGACTCTTCACCTTCAGGTCGGCCAGATCTCCGGAACAGCATTCCAGCGTGCGCACGGGGATATCCAGCGTGCGGAAGAAGTCCACGGTGTTCTGCCACAGACGATCGAACCACATGGGGCTGTCCTCCGGCTTGCACACGACGATCATTTCCTGCTTTTCAAACTGATGGATGCGATACACGCCGCGCTCCTCAATGCCGTGAGCGCCGACTTCCTTGCGGAAACAGGGGCTGTAGCTGGTGAGCGTACGGGGGAGACTGTCCTCATCGAGAATGGAATCGATAAATTTGCCGATCATGCTGTGTTCCGAGGTGCCGATCAGGTACAGATCCTCGCCCTCGATCTTATACATCATGTTTTCCATTTCGGCAAAGCTCATGACGCCGGTGACCACGTTTCCGTGAATCATGAAGGGGGGAATCACATAGGTGAATCCCCGGTCGATCATGAAATCCCGGGCGTAGGACAGGATGGCGCTGTGCAGCCGGGCCACATCGCCCATGAGATAGTAGAACCCGTTGCCGCTGGTTTCACGGGCGGAATCCAGATCGATCCCCTGCAGGCGTTCCATGATTTCCACGTGATAGGGGATGTCCCATTCAGGCACTACGGGTTCGCCGTACCGCTGAATCTCCACGTTTTCGGAATCGTCCCGCCCGATGGGAACAGAATCGTCGATGATATTGGGAATCACCAGCATTCGCTTACGAATCTCGGCGGAAAGTTCTTCTTCCTTTGCTTCCAGCGCGGAAAGTTCATCGGCCATGGCCGCCACTTCCGCCTTGACCTTCTCCGCTTCTTCTTTCAGGCCTTTTTTCAGCAGGCCGCCGATTTCCTTGCTGAGGGTCTTGCGCTTGTTACGCAGAAGATCCGCCTGCTGCAGGGCGTCGCGATACTCCCGGTCAAAGCGGATGACTTCGTCCACCATGGGCAGTTTCTGGTCCTGGAATTTCTTGCGGATGTTTTCCCGCACCCTTTCCGGATCGTTTCGCAGGAGATTGATATCCAGCATGGGTTTTGCTTCCTTCCTGTTTGCTTCTTGTCGGTCAGTGCTTTTTGTCGGTGCGTGTTTTCAGTCGGTGTCGCGTGGTTTCGCGCTGTCCGTTATTTCTTCACGGTGATCACGACATGCCGATTGGGCTCATCGCCTTCGGAATGGGTGGCAACGGCGTCATTCTGCTGCAGCGCAAAATGGATAATCCGCCGCTCATAGGGATTCATGGGCTCCAGGCTCACTTTCGGGCCTGTGCGCACCGCCCGGTTGGCCATGCGGTTGGCCAGCCGGATCAGGGTGTCTTCCCGCTTGGCACGGTAATTCTCGGTGTCCAGGGTGACGCGGGTATAGCTGTCTTTCCCGTGATTGACCTTCAGGCTGGTCAGATACTGAACGGCATCCAGGGTTTCGCCCCGCCGGCCGATCAGAATGCCCAGCGTATCCCCGTTGATATAGCCATACACGTTTCCTTCGGCGTCCGTACCCATGTCGATGGTCACGTCCACGCCCATCAGCCGGGTCAGTTCCATCAGGAAAGCTTTGGCTGTGCCCGCGGGGCTGTCTGCTTCCAGCTGATCATCGGGAATCATAGTGACTTCAGGCTTTTCCAGCACGCGGGCCGGAGCGGGCTGTTCCGTCGGGGCTCCTTCGGTTTCCGGCGCTTCGGCTTCGGCGGCACTGCCAGCCGGGCTTCCTTTGACGGCTTTCACGGGTTTGGCAGCCTTATTGGCTTTCTCCGGCCTGGGATCTGCCTTCTCGGCTTTCTCCGGCCTGGACTCCGCCTTTTCGGCTTTTTCCGACCTGGGCTCCGCTTCTCCGGCTTTTTCCGGCCGGGGTTCCGCTTTCGCGGAAGGCTTTGCTTCCTGCTTCTTTTCCGGCTTTTTTTCGGGAACCTTTTTCTCCGTGGGTTTCGCCTTCGGGGCATCCTCGGCAATCAGATTGCCCAGGGGATCCTCCTCCGTGGCCTTTACGGTGAGCCGAACTTTTGCGGGCCGGGAGCCGAAGAACCCAAACAGTCCCTTGCTGCCCTCCTCAACGACCTGCACATCCACGTCGCCGATGGCAACGCCCAGCTCCTGTAAACCCTGCTCAATCGCTTCCTCCACGGTTCTGGCGGATGCTTCATATTGTTTCATTTCACTGTACCCTCCCCGGCGATGGCCGCGTTATTCTTTTCCTTGTTATCCAGCACTTTGTTGATCATCAGCGTCTGCACCATGCTGACCAGGTTCCCGGCCACCCAGTACAGAGCGAAGGCGGAGGAATAGCTGAAGCACAGAACCAGCGAGAAGATCGGGAAGAACCACATCATAAACTTGCCGGTGGTCGCAGCCTGACCCTGGTCGGCGCCGGGGGCGGTCTGGTTGCCGGTCAGCTTGGTCATGGCGATCTGGCTGACAGCGCTGAGGAGCGGCAGCAGCATCAGACCGTTATAAACCTTGACGAAGTTCAGCTGAGTCACCAGCAGATTCACGCTCATGCCCGGCGTGACGGACAGGGCTTCGGCATAGGCGGCATTCCCGTTCAGCAGGGCGGAATGAATGGCCTGAATCGTTGCCTGAATCTGATCGCTGGCAAAGCTGGCCTCGGTCAGTTCAAGCCCCTGCATCAGGGCCGGCAGGTGGCTCTGATCCAGTCCTTTAAACCAGGAAAGCCACTGATCGGTGCTGATCTGACGCAGGGTGTTCAGATCCGGCAGGGCGGGACTGAACAGGCTGTCCGGCATCCACAGGTTTTTAATCCACAGCCAGGGCTCCAGGGAGGGGGCTTCGTTGTTCAGCAGCTGGCCGACCTGCTGGAGCAGCTCCCGGTTGGCCGCCATCCGCATGGCGCCGAAAACGGCGATGAGCACAGGCCAGGTCAGCAGCATGGGCAGACAGCTGGACAGGGGATTGATATGTTCCTTTTTATACAGCTCAGCCGTTTTCTGATTCAGCTTTTCCTTGTCGTTGGCATACTTTTTCTGCAGAGCCTGCAGCTGAGGCTGCAGCTTGCTGGTTTTCCGCATGCTTACCCGGCTTTTGATGTCGAAGGGGGTCAGCACCAGGCGGATCAGCACGGTGAACACCACCATGGCCCAGCCATAGCTGCCCACCCATCCGTTGATCCATTCCAGGATCCCGAAGAGGAATTCGTTCATGTGGGATTATTCCCTCCTTAATATAATGGTGAGGTCTTCCGGCACCGGATCATAGCCGCCTTTGCTGAAAGGATTGCATCGCAGAAGGCGCCAGGCCGCCATACGGCCTCCCCGCGCTGCGCCGTATCGCTCGATGGCGGTCGCGGCATATTCGCTGCAGCAGGGGATATAGCGACAGCAGGGACGCTTTTTGCGGGGGCTGAGATGATTCCGGTAGAACCGGATTGCGAGAAGCATGAGACGTTTCATGGGGCGCTGCTCCCTTCCGGACGGCTGTCGGACTTCAGGGCATCCTGCTTTTTCAGCAGATACCGAACATCCCGCTGTAAATCCCGGAAGGCGGCCGTTGCGGCTGTCGGTCTGGCTATGATGACATACAGGCCGGTTTTCACATCCCCCAAATAGGGCCGAAAGCATTCCCGCAGGCGCCGCTTGACTTTGTTTCGCACAACGGCTTTGCCTACTTTTTTGCTGACGGAAAACCCAACCCGGAGCTCTCTGCTTTTCGCAAAGAGCAGCACCAGATCGCGGCAGGCGACAGAATGTCCCTTGTGATAGACATACTGGAACGCTCTGTTTTTTTGCAGCCGATACCGTCTTTCCATGTCCTAAACTCTCCGTCTGTTTCTGATCAGGAAAAGCCCGCCCATGATGATTTCGGGCGGGCTTCATCCACAATCAAAAGGCCGTCAGCGGTGTAACTTACACCGTCAGTTCCTTCCGGCCACGGCGGCGGCGAGCCGCCAGAACACGGCGGCCGTTCTTGGTCGCCATGCGGGCGCGGAAACCGTGCACCTTGCTGCGCTGACGCTTTTTGGGCTGATACGTACGGAACATGGTCAACACTCCTCGTCATTTGGTCCTCGTGGGGACAGCTTCCCCATTTCGCTGCGAACAGCTTTCATAGTATACAGAAGGTTCAAACGCTTGTCAAGCTTGAATTTTAACATTTTGGGAAATTTGCGTCGCTGCCCGGGCCGATCGCGGGCCAACCACCTTGCAAACCGGGCGGGAAGGGGATATAATGTCAGGGTTGAAATTTCCGAGGAAAGGAACGACTGCGTATGACCATGTCCGAGGCCCGGCGCCGGGCGGTTCGTGTATACCTGAAAAAACCGTATGACAGCCTCTGCTTCATGCTGATCGAGCTGTGCCTGATCCTTGCCTGTCTGACGCCTCTGCTGTTTCTGACAACGGGTAACCTGAAGGCGCTGGCCCTTCTGGCGATCCCCTTTTATCTCCTGCTGATGCTCTGGGCCCGGTATAACGCCGCGATTGTTATGCAGGGAGCATTGACAGGCGGAAGCCTGCTGAATCCGGGCCTGGTCGACCCGGAAAACTACGGGGCCAAACTCCTTTTCGGGCTGAAGCAGGGGTGCTTCCTGCTTCTCTGGGGAGCTCCGCTGATCGCGGCGGCGATTTTTGCCCGCGGTCAGATTTCCGGAGATACCGATGCCTTCACCGTGCTGCGGTCCATTAAGGCCTTCGGCGGCGGGACGCTGGTTCGGGGCGGAATCTATCTGGCCATCATTGCCGTGGTGCTGCTGCTGTTGTTCTGCGTGGGGCTGGGCTGGCATTGCGGCGACAGGCATGCCGCGTGTCTGGGGGACAGGACCCTGATCAAAGGGAAACACTGGAAAATGGTGGGATGCTGGTTTCGCTCGCTCAGCACGATTCTGCCCATCGTGGCGGCCGTTGTGATCCTGATTGTGCGCTATATCCCGGTTCTGCTGGATCTCGATATGCTTCTGACCAAGGACGCACGCCTTCCCGA
>CADBLV010000237.1 GCA_902795555.1 uncultured Eubacteriales bacterium
ACTTCAGGAATGTTCACGGTCGCTTTGCCGTCCTCCTGCCAGTCCTTGCCCTGCTGCGCCAGCATCAGGGAAGCAACCCACTGGGTGCTGGTTTCCACGGTGCCCATCCAGGCATCCGGAACCGCGGCCTTCAGCTTTTCGCCGGCAGCTTTCCAGTCGTCCCAGGTCTTGATGTCTTCATAATTGATTCCGGCGGACTCCAGCAGCGCCTTGTCATAGAAGCAGACCATCGCGCCGACATGCAGCGGGGCACCGTAGTACTTGCCATCCTTGGCGTAGATTTCCAGACGGGCCTTGACCAGGTCAGGCATGTAGGGAGTCAGGGCTTCCGTCAGATCCACGAGCTTGTCGCTGTAAGCCAGCACGTTCGGGAACTGGCCCAGCTCTACGTCGCACATATCCGGAGCGCCTTCGTCGGCCTGCAGCGCAACTTTGAATTTGTTGTGCATGTCGTCATAGCCGATCGTGGTCACTTCCACAGCGATGGGCCGATCCGGATTTTCCTTGTTCCAGCGCTCGGCAGCCTTCTCAAAGAATTCCTGATGCTGGGCGATGAACGTCCACATCGTCAGGGTTGTTGTGTCAGCGGCGGACGCGATGGAAACCGCGCCGAGCAGCAGGCACAGGGTCAGAGCCAGAGCCAACAGTTTCTTCATGGGGTATTCCTCCTTCACAATTTGATGAGCTTTCCGCTCAACCATTCAGATTTGTGCGATTTGGTAACAATTATCGTTAACATTAACGTTAATGTTACCCGCTGGTTGTATGGTAGCACAGAAACAATTCCCCTGTCAACCCCTTTTTGAAAAAAAATCGGCCCTTTCCTGAAAGACTGTTTCGCCGGAAAAATTGGGGAAGTGATCATTGACAGAAGTTCGCTCAGTATGATAGGATTTGTCAGATTTTCAGAAACGGGAAGGGGGCGATGGTTTGGGCAGGACATCAGGCCGCGTAACTCTGGAGGACGTGGCAAAGGCCACTGGGTACACCATCAACACTGTGTCCCGGGCACTGAAAAACAAAGAAGACATCAGCCGGGAAACCTGTGAAAAAATTCAGAAGGCAGCCCGGGAGATGGGCTATGTGCGTAATTATATCGCCAGCTCCCTGCGCTCCGGACGGACGAAAACCATCGCCATGATCGCGGGATCCATGACAAATCCCTTCTACGCAATCCTGGCCGATCTGATTCAGCAGGAAGCGGTTCGTCTGGGCTACAGCCTGATGATTCTCTGTTCCCGTGACGATCCGGAAACGGAGACCCGCATGGTGGAAATGGCCCTGAGCCGTCAGGCGGACGGGATTCTGATCACCCCCTGCTCCTTTGACTCCCCGGCGCTGGAACTGCTGCGCAGCTCAGGAACACCTTTTGTGCTGCTGAGTCGGTATATGGAAGGCTCGGAGGACGACTGCGTAATCTGTGACGATGAACAGGGGGGGTATCTGGCAGCCCGCCATCTTCTGGCCCATGGCCATCGGAATCTGGCCATGATCTCCTTCCATCAGGTCGTTTTCTCCTCCCGCAAACGGTTTGAAGGATTTCACCGGGCCTGCCTGGAAGAAGGAATTCCAGAGAATCAGATTCATTATGCCGTCCCGGAAAACGATAAGGACGCCGTCCGGATTTTCCGCACCTGGCAGGAGGCGGGGGTCACGGCGCTGTTCTGCTTCTGCGACGCGGAAGCGTGGAGCGTAATCACGCTGATGGAAAGTGCGGAAACGGGCAGGCCCTTCGCGCTCGTCGGATTTGACAACATCCAGCGGTATATTCACTTCCCCAGACCGCTGTGCACCATTGATCCGTGCCTGCATGAGGAAGCCGCCGCGGCCATTGATCTTTTGCGGAAACGGATTCATCATCCTTCCCTGCCCACGCAGCGAGTGATTCTTTCCCCCGAAATCGTTTGCCGGAACTGCTGCGGTGTCACAGGATAAACGGAAAACCGAAAGCAAAACGGAGACGACCCTTTCCCGAATTGCGGGAATCCCCTATTTCTGAGCATAATTCGCCTTGCCTGCGCGGGGCGTTTTTTGTTATACTGACGATGGTAAAGGACGCTCGGGGTCAGCATCGGCTGTGTATTCCAAAATACCCAACCGAACAGAATGGCAGACGTAGACCTGTCGTTCACAGGAGGATATCTGTATGATTACCATCGCGGTTGTAGGCACTGGCGGAATCTCCCATGCGCATATCGGCGCCTGGATGAAGTTTCCGGAGCGATGCAAGATTACGGCGCTGGTGGACATCGTGCCGGGAAAGGCTCAGAAGGTAAAAGAACAATACGGGCTGGACGCGCAGGTGTTCACGGATCACCGGGCGATTCTGAACCTTCCCGTCGATATCGTGGATGTCTGTACGCCGCCCTTCGCGCATGCGGAAATCAGCATCAACTGCCTCCGCAGCGGAAAGAACGTGATCTGCGAAAAGCCCATGGCCGCCTCCCTGGAGGAATGCGACGCCATGCTCAGGGCCCGAGACGAGAGCGGAAAGATGCTTTCCATCATCGCCCAGAACCGGTTTCGCAAGCCCATTCGGGATCTGAAGGCCCTTCTGGACAGCGGCCTGGCCGGAAGGGTGCGGCACGCGCAGATCAATTCCTTCTGGTTCCGCGGGCATTCGTACTACGACCTGTGGTGGCGGGGAACCTGGGAGAAGGAAGGCGGCGGATGCACGCTGAATCACGCGGTGCACCATATCGATATGCTGGGCTGGATGATGGGAACGCCTTTGCGGGTCACCGGCATCCTGGCCAACACCGGTCACGACAATGCCGAGGTCGAAGATCTCTCTGTGTCCGTCATGGAATATCCGGGAGCCCTGGCCACAGTAACCGCTTCCGTCGTTCACCACGGGGAGGATCAGGCGCTGATTTTCCAGTGCGAAAAGGCAAAGATTGCCGCCCCGTATGATGTCTTCTGCTCCGTTCCCCAGCCAAACGGTTTCCCCCTGAAGCAGCCGGACGCCGCTTTTGAAAAGCAGGTTCGGGACTATCTGGACACCCTGCCGCCGCTCCGCTGGGAGATGCACGACGGGCAGCTGGAGAACGTGCTGAGCGCCGTGGAAACCGGCGGAGAAGTAGCCATCACCGGGGAAGACGGCCGGCGAACCATCGAGCTGATCACCGCAATCTATCAGTCCGGCGCCCTGAAGGCGCCTGTGACGCTTCCCCTTCTCCCGGAGGATCCCTTCTACACCGTGGCCGGCATCCGTGCCCATGTTCCCCATTTTTATGAAAAAACCGCCTCCCTGGCGGATCTGGATGGCGAAATGACCTTCGGCAGTGACTTTCAAAACAAATAATTTTCCAAAGGTTCATGAAAAGGCAGAAACAGAAAGGAGAACGAACATGAACGTATCAGACGGCATGAACTACGCCCCCAAGGGAAAACCTGCTCCGGTGGTGAAGCCCGGTGAATTTGTCTTCTCCGCCGTCCGGCTGGATCACGGCCACATCTACGGCATGACCAACGGGCTGACGGAGGCCGGCGGCACGCTGAAATATGTCTGGGATCCGGATCCGAAAAAGGTGGAAGCCTTCGTAAAGGCTTTCCCCCAGGCCAGGCCGGCCCGCAGCGAGGAGGAGGCCCTCGCCGATCCGGAAACCCATCTGATCGCCGGCGCGGCGGTGACCAGCGAGCGCTGTGCCCTTGGGCTGAAAGCCATGGACGCCGGAAAGGATTATTTCACGGACAAGGCACCCTTCACGACGCTTTCCCAGTTGGCGTCCGCCCGGGAGGCTGTGAAGCGCACGGGAAAAAAGTACATGGTATACTATGCCGAGCGTCTGCATGACGAAGGATCCATCCTGGCCGGATATATCGCCCATTCCGGTGACATCGGCAGGATCATCTCGGTGAACGGCTTCGGTCCGCATCGTCTTGGCGCGCCGGGACGACCCGGCTGGTTCTTCGAAAGGGAAAAATACGGCGGGATTCTCTGCGACATCGGTAGCCACCAGATTGAGCAGTTCCTGTATTACACCGGCGAAGAAGACGCGGATGTCGTCGCCAGCCGCGTGGCCAATTTCGCCCATCCGGAATATCCGGAGCTGGAAGATTACGGTGACTGTATGCTGAACGGAAAGAAGGGCGCCTCTCATTATTTCCGGGTGGACTGGTTCACGCCGGACGGCCTTCGGACCTGGGGCGACGGGCGGTTGTTCATCCAGGGAACCGAAGGATTTATCGAAGTACGGAAATATGTGAATCTGGCGTCCGATCAACCCGGCGGCGGCCATGTGTTCGTCGTGGACGGCAAGGGAGAAAGATATCTGAATGCCGTCGGCGTTACAGGATATCCTTTCTTCGGCCAGCTGATTCTCGATTGTCTGAACCGTACAGAAAACGCGATGACGCAGGCCCACGCCTTTAAAGCGGCGGAGCTTTGCCTCATCGCGCAGGAAAAAGCGGTGTGGATCACCCGATAACCGTTATCGCATGGCCCCGGACCTGCTGTGGTCCGTGTCGAAGGTTTGATCCCCGGTGGTTTTGATTTTGGAGGAGCGGATCCGTTCTTCCAGAAGCCTGTCAAACAGCGCCTCGTCCGGAGGCAGTTTGACAGGTTTTTTCGTCCAGGAGGAAAGATGAATGGCATTGGAGAGCATCAGCGCCCGCAGACCGTCTTCCGCCCGGGCCACCAGAGGTTCACCCCGCAGAAGATGAGCCGCGAAGGCGTTGATCACGCCGATATGCTGTGGATTGAGGCCGTCGGTGTCCAGCAGAAACGCCTCCGGCTCCTCCCGATACCAGGGATTGCTGCTTTCAAAGCAGGCCACCCGCTCGCTTTCCAGCAGTTTCCAGCATCGCACCTTTCCGTCCTCACAGACGATCTTCCCCTTCTCGCAGTCGATCTCCAGGCGGTTCGTCCCCGGCAGGTCGCCTGTGGAAGTAACGAACACCCCGGTCGCCCCGCCCGGAAAGGTCAGCATGGCCGTTACATCGTCCTCAACCTCGATATGATGCCATTTCCCTTCCAGGCATCGGGATTCGACAGTGTCCGGCATCCCGCACAGCCAGATGAGCAGATCCAGCTGATGGGGGCACTGATTCAGCAGCACGCCGCCGCCCTCTCCCGCCCAGGTTGCCCGCCAGGAGCCGGAATCGTAGTACATCTGGGTACGGTACCAGTCGGTGACGATCCAGTTCATCCGCTTGATTGCCCCCAGTTCCCCTGATGTCAGGATGGCATGGATAGCTCGATAGATCCCGTTGGTGCGCTGGTTGAACATCAGAGCCAGGGTTTTCCCGGTTCTCCGGGACACGTCCAGCATATGCCGAGCATGGCTGACGCTGACCGCGATGGGCTTCTCGCACAGAACGGGAAGACCCGCTTCCATGGCCTCCACAGACAGAGATTCATGCTGATAGTGCGGAACGGCGATCAGCACGGCATCGCACAGACCAGAGCGAATCAGCTCGTCTCCGGAGGAAAAGAGAGCAACCTCAGTCGGAAACCGCTCCCTCGCCCAGGCCAGGCGTTCCGGTCGCAGATCCGCGGCAGCCGTCAGTTTTGTTTCCGGACAGGCGCCGGAGAGCAGGTTGCGGCAGTGTTCCGATCCCATGTTGCCGATGCCGATAACGCCCAGGCGAATTTGATTCGACATATACGTACGCTCCTTTGTCCCCCTCTGTGCATTGCAGGTTCACGCCTGCCGTTCCGGCTTTCTCTCCCTATCCCTCGACATTCCGGAAGCGGTGAAGCTGTTTCCGGTACTGGCTGGGGGAGATACCGACCAGCTTGGAAAAGGAGCGGAGAAAATTTGAGTAATCATTGAACCCGCACTGATAGGCCACTGCGTTCAGAGAAAGATCTTTCATCATCAACTGCCTGGCCAGCATAACCCGGCGATAGAGGATATACTCATAGATGCTGCGACGGGTG
>CADBLV010000238.1 GCA_902795555.1 uncultured Eubacteriales bacterium
GAAATGAAGCCCATGTACGGCGCGGCGGCCATGGCGCTGTCCAGCTTCTTCGTGTGCATGAACGCCCTGCGGCTGAACCTGGTGAAGCCCCACGACCCCCGGCATGACCGGAAAGAAAAGACCATTCCCGCGGAAGCGCTGAAAAAGATCGTTGCCGCGGAAACAATAAAGGAGGAAAAAACCATGAAAAAGACCCTGAAAGTGGAAGGCATGATGTGCATGCACTGCGAAGCCCGCGTGAAGAAGGCCCTGGAAGCGGTTCCCGGCGTGGAAAGCGCTGTGGCGGACCATACTGCCGGTACGGCGGTCGTGACCCTGTCCGCGCCCGTGGAGGATGAAGCGCTTCGCGCAGCCGTGGAGGCCCAGGATTACAAAGTGCTCGGCGTAGAATAAGACGAATCGGAAGCTTCCTCATGATTTATCCGGTGGGAAGAAGACAGCATGATTTTTCGGAAAGGATTTCAAAGGAAAATGGCTGATCAAAGATTTGTTCATGTTTATGCGCTGATTCTGACCGTCATGCTGTTCTTCAGTTCGGCCTTTGCAGAGGGAACGGAAGACCCCGTGGTGGTTCGTGTCGGCAGTATCACATTTACAGAAAGCCAGGTCAGATCAGCCCTGCAGTCGGATCTTGATCTATCCGAGCTGGCCGGAGGCGTAGTCCTGACGGAGGATGAAAAAGCCGAACAGCGGGAGGCGACGATCGAACGCTTTGTGATTGCGGGCCTGATTCAATGCAAGCTGAAGGACGCCGGAAAGAATGATTTTACGCCGGAAGAGGAGAAAAGCCTGAAGGAAGCGGCCCGGAACAGCTATGAGCAATACTGGCAGGGAATCTGGCAGAAAGCGCAGGAGAGCGAAGAAGAATTCACCGAAGAACAGGTGACCGAATTTCTGGAAGAGGCCGGATACACAACGGCGGCCTTCTATGAGGAATACAAGGCGACGGAGCGGCGATATCGGGCCATTGAACTGTTCTGCCCCGGGCTGATTATCTCGGAGGACATGATTCGTGAATACTATGAAAGCCAGTTTCTGAATCCGGACCGGGAGAGATATGAAAACAACCTGGATCTTTATGAAGAGGAAATCCTTGCCCAGGGAAACGAATCCTTCTGGACGCCTGCCGGATATCGGGCCATCAAGCAGATTCTGCTGAATTATCCGGATGAAGTGATCAAGAGCCTGAAGAGCGAGCGGGCCCGATACAACGCGGCGGGAAAAAAGACGGCCGCCGCGCTGCAGGACGTTGCCATCGCGGGGATTACGGCCGAAAGCTGGGAGGAGATGACCGGGCCGCGGAAAGCTTATGAAGAAGCGGCTGCCGAAGCGCAGGAAGCATATCAGGATTACGCACTGAAACGGCGGGAACGGACGGAACCGCTGATTCGCTCCACCGTGGAGAGCATTCGATCCGAATATGAGGCGAACGGGGATTTTGACGCGCTGATTCGGAAATACAGCGCGGACACGAACACGCAGAATCTGTCCGGCGGAGGCTATCCTGTCCATCCCGCATCGGCGAACTGGTCGGATGAATTCCTGGCCGCGGCTTCCGCGCTGCAGAAACCGGGAGAGATCAGCGAACCGGTCTATACGGACATCGGGATTCACATCCTGTATTACGCATCGGATCTTCCAGCCGGCGAGCATGAACTGACGGACAGCGAAAGGGAAACCCTGAAGGAATCCGCAGCCTGGTATTACCAGGGACTGGAACTCGAAAAACTGGCCGAAGAATGGAAGCAGGAATATAAGATCGAAATCCATCCCGAACTGCTGGACTGAAGGGCCGAAGGAATTCAAGACCCCAAACATGAAGACGGAGAGGTGAACGTCTGATGAGGATCATCAAACGCCTGACTGCCGCGCTGCTGATGCTGACGCTGCTCATTCAGATCCTTCCCCTGAAAGCTCTGGCGGAGGCGGGAGGCCCGATTACGCAGGAAGAACTGAACATGGCCCTGGAGATTGCGGGGCTGCAGATTGCTGCCGCGGACGGGCAGACCGTTCAGAGCCTTTCCTACGGAACCGGCAGCCAGAGCGCGGCTTCCGACGCTCCGGTGAGCCTCGAGGTCAAGGAGAGCGGCTTTCACAGGGGCATGAAGCCGGACGAAACCTGGGACATGAGGATGCTTCTGGACTGGCTGGACAACCTGATTGAAACGGACGCCTATTATGTGAATCACAGCTTCAGCCAGGTCAACACCATTCTGGACGATCTGGAAAAGAATGCCCCGACGACCTACAGCCGGCTGACAGGCAGCGAAAAATACGCGCAAAACCGGGAGGACTGCCGGTCTTTCATGCTGTCCAGCGAGGAAATCATTGCGGAGGCCAAGCTTCTCCGCAACCGGATGGAGGAATATACGGCCATCATTCAGCAGAACACCGAAACTCTCGTGAATTTCGGAGACAGCCTTTTCGAATTCGAAATCATCCGCCTGTCGGAACAGATCCGGGAGGCAATGGAACAGATGGAGGAACTGGCGGAGGATATCTTAGCCTTTTCCTTTGCCCAGGTGCTGATGCTCATTGCGGGGGAAGCGATTCTGGACGGCAGCACGGATCCGGAATTTAACGCCTGGATGAAAGAAGTGCTGGCGACCGTCGATGAGCCGGAGATCAGGACAGGATCACTCAACAACCAACCTGCCGCCGCGATTGCATCGAGCACGCGCATGGGCCGGATGGCATCCAATACCCGAGTGTTATCCGGAAACAGCTCCAAAGATTTCACCATTGCCGTGATCAAGCAGACCGAATTTGCCATCGCGATCAAGGGGAAGGATAATAAGCCCCTGGTCGGCGTGAAAGTGACCCTGACCGACCTGAACGGAAACACCTCTAAGACGGTTGTTACAAAAGATTCGGAACTGGGCATCGCAATCTTTGACACAAAGGATTTTGTCTGCGACAGCGACCAGGAAATGGAACTTTCGATGACAGTGGACGGCACCGACATTGGCTATCGCCGCTTTCACATTCCCTGGATGATTATGAAGCAGGGCGGACACCGGACGGAAACGCTGAAGCTGCTGACGGACCCGGACGAGGGCGAGACCACCGTAAAACCCTACGTATATTCCTGCACCTTTAACGACATGGATATCTGGCGGAGCGACAAGGTGATTACAACCTCCGAGCTGAACGACAACCAGTTTGACTTTGCCATCACGGTTGATAATCCCTCCGGCGTCCGTTACACACCGCCTGTGCTGCACACCTGGTGCTATTCATCCAAATCGCTGACGGGCAGCGTGACAGAGACGACGATGAATCCGTCAGCGACGAAGAAGATCTCCGAGACGCGGACCACCTATCTTTACAGAGGACGCTGGAAGCAGACGCTTTCCCCGGACATCACAAAAGAACAGTGGCCGTATTTCGTGTTTCCGGACACCGGCGAAGTATTGCGCACCAAGGCCTGCCCCCAGCGCAGCAAGATTGACCAGCCGTCGACAGCCGGAACCGGGAAAAATTCCCCGCTGAGAAAGGTTTTCGGCGAGGGCCTGGGCTTCAGCTTCGAAATTCCGAAAATCGGCGGAAACCTGGGGATCGACCTGCCCTTCCAGAAATATCTGCCGAAGGTCTCGGTGGATCCTTACGGATATCTGATCGTGACATACGGAACTTCTCTGACGGATCCGAAAAAAACGGAATGGAAGAACGCCGAGCAGGAACGATATGACAAGGGCATGAAGCAATACCAGCACGAGAGCTATCTCGCCGGGCAGAAGCAGAAACTCGGCACAGCCCAGAAGTATTACAAATACATGGGCGACGCCAAGCAGAACATGATGAAAGCCAAAGTGGACCTGGGATGGTTCATCATGCTGTCGGGCAAATGGGAAAAGGATGACCCGGACGATCATACGACCTACTGGAACGCCTCGGGCATGGCCGGCCTGACCTTCCTTTTTTCCTTTGACTTTACAAAACCCTTTACCCTCGGCCCTGTGCCCTGCTACGCCGGCGTGAACTTCAGCGCGTCCGTCGGCTTCGGCGCGGGGCTGCAGGTGAAAGTGCTGATGAACGCGGACGACAGTTTCAGGGATGTCCGGTTTGACTTCGGCGGCCTGACGGTGGAGATCCGGCTGGCGCTGACGATCTCTGTGGGCGTGGGGATCAAAGGCATCGCCTCGATTTGGGTGTCCGCCTCCGGCGCGCTGAATATCGTGCTCCAGTTTATGCTCCGCCAGCCGATACACGTCGCTGTTTTCGCGGAATTCAGTGTGTCGGTCGGCTTCCAGCTTTTCTTCATCTCCTATTCGAAAGTCCTGTGGAAGTGCCCGAAACTGGAAATTTACAACAGCGACGCAAAGGGCTTCGGGGATGTTTTCCGCCTGCTTATGGCCTACGCTGAGGCGGACGAAGCATCCGGGAAGCCGGACACCGTACAGCTTGAGCCGGAACATTACGCGC
>CADBLV010000239.1 GCA_902795555.1 uncultured Eubacteriales bacterium
AGGTGGGGAATAAACTGTCCGCCCTGAAAGACGCGCTGGCGGCTGCTGTGAAAGCCGGAAACAAACCAGAGGTACAGCTGGATGGTGTGCGCGAACTGCATCGGAAAGCGCAGTGGTTCTTCGATTTTGACTATGTGGAGAACGCGGAAGGCGCTCATAATTCCTCCCTGGCCATGGAATGCCTGAACACCAGTGAACAGTACATTGATGAAGCCATGGCACTGCTGGAGAAGGAACTGCATCCAATCGATGTGCAGACCATGATGCGTGCGAAGCCGGATCTCAGCAAGCTGGATATGGCTCCGGAAGCGGAAGCCCATGTAGAGCCCATTGATCCGCAGACCATGATGCGTGCGAAGCCGGATCTGAGCAAGTTGGAAGCGGCTCCGGCGGCGGAAGTTCCTGCGGAGCCCATGGATCCGCAGACCATGATGCGTGCGAAGCCGGATCTGAGCAAGCTGGATATGGCTCCGGCAGCGGAGGCGCCTGTGGCTGAAGAGCCTGCGGAAGCCCCCGCGGAGCCTATTGATCCGCAAACTATGATGCGTGCGAAGCCGGATCTGAGCAAGCTGGACGCGGCTCCGGCAGCGGAAACCCCTGCGGCTGAAGAACCTGCGGAAGCCCCCGCCGAGCCCATTGATCCGCAGACCATGATGCGTGCGAAGCCGGATCTGAGTAAGCTGGACACGGCTCCGGCAGCGGAAGCTCTTGTGGCTGAAGAACCCGTGGAAGCCCCTGTGGCCGAAGAACCTGTGGAAGCCCCTGCGGAGCCCATTGATCCGCAGAGCATGATGCGAGCGAAGCCGGATCTGAGCACGCTGGAAGCGGCTCCGGCAGCGGAAGCTCTTGTGGCTGAAGAACCCGTGGAAGCCCCTGTGGCTGAAGAACCTGCGAAAGTCCCCACGGAGCCCATTGATCCGCAGAGCATGATGCGAGCGAAGCCGGATCTGAACAAGCTGGAAGTAGCTCCGGCAGCGGAAGCTCCTTTGGCTGAAGAATCTGCTGAAGCGCCTGTTGACGAAGAGCCTGCGGAAGCCCCCGCGGAACCTATTGATCCGCAGACCATGATGCGGGCAAAGCCTGATCTCAGCAAGCTGGATACGACTCTGACAGCGGAAGCTCCTTTGGCTGAAGAACCTGCGGAAGCTCCCGTAGCCGAAGAGCCTGCGGAAGCCCCTGCAGAGCCCATCGATCCACAAACTATGATGCGGCCTCGTCCGATTCTGTAATTCTATGAAGATTTTTCGAAAAATCAGAAAATTTCTCTTTTCCATGCCCCTGGCCATTGGGCTTCTGACGGTGCTGGCAGTTGCCTGCGCCCTTAGTTCCCTGGTGACACAGGGGCAGCCTTACAGCTGGTACGTTTCAAAATACGGTGAGCGGACAGCGGCGGTGATCATCGCGCTTCATGCGGACGATGCCTATCACAGCGGCTGGTTTCTGGCCATCACGGTTTTTTTGTGCCTGAATCTGATCGGCTGCAACCTGTTGCGCCTGCCTGGGCTGATCCGGCGATTTCGGCGATTCCGGGATCCGGAAGCTGCTGCAGCGGCCGTGCCGACCCGGACTGAAGAACACCTTCACAACTCCAAAGCTGTCTTCGAAGCACTTCGGATGCCGACACCGAAAGTCGGAAAGGATGCGGAGGGCCGGGAAAGCCTGTTTTCTGTCAAAAACCGGATCGGCCTTTGGGGTGCGTGGATCTGTCATCTGGGCATTCTTTTGCTGATTCTGGGGTTTGCCCTGGGACAGGCGACCGGGGTGCAGGAGACCGTTTATGGGGTTCCCGGACAGACGAAAGCGCTGGGAGATACAGGGCTGGCGGTAACCATTCGGGACTTTGAGCTCTCCCTTCGGGAGGACGACACGGTGGAACAATATACGGCGGACATCACCGTGACCGAGCGTGCTTCAGGACGGGCGGAGGATGCCCGAATCAGCGTCAATAACCCAGCAAAGTGCTTTGGTTGGACCTTTTATCAGAATTCCACCGGCTATGCTTCCCATGTACGGATTCTGAAGGACGCAAAGGACCTTCAGGAAGAGACGCTGTGTGTCGGGGAATCACTGGCGGTGATGGATAAACCGGAACTGATCATCCATTTTCAGGCTTTCTATCCTGACTACGTAATGACGGAAAGCGGCCCGACCACCCGATCGGGACAGCTGAACCGACCGGCCTGGCTGTATCTGGTGTCTTATCAGGGGCAGGTGCTGGGCATGAACGTGCTGATGGAAGGTGAGGAGCTGACCATTGACGAGTATACGGTGCTGTTCGATCAGCCTGAAAACTATACGCTGATCAGTGCTAAGCGGGATCCGTGGACTTTGCTCGCGTTGGTCGGAGGCCTGATTACCATGCTGGGATTGCTCCTCGCGCTGTATGTGCGACCTGTGTCGCTGCTGGCGGTTCGGACGGGAGAAACCTGGACTGTTTTCGGTCGATGTGAAAAAGGCGGCGCGCTGTTCGCGGAGGCGCTGCGGGATGCAGCCGAACGGGGCAGGGAGGGGGAGAAAGAAAAACCATGATGCAGGCGGAGAATGTGCTGTTTACCATCGTCATGATTGGTTATTTTGTCGCCATGTTGCTGTATTTTGCCTTCGCAGCGGCCCGAAAGGAAGTCCTCTGGAAAGCAGCGGCCGGGATTCAGGCAGGATGTTTTATTCTGCATACGGCAGCGCTGATCATTCGCGGAATCGGGGCCGGACGGTTGCCGATGACCAATCAATATGAGTTTGCCACCTGCTTTGCCTGGGCGCTGTGTCTGGTAAGTCTTCTGTTTATTCATAAATACCGTTTTCCGGCGCTGGGAATCGGTGCCGCTCCGGTTATCTTTCTGATCATCGGATATGCCGCGATGCAAAGCAGGGAGGTGCGGGAACTGATGCCCGCCCTGCGGAGCAACTGGCTGGCTTTTCATGTCAGCACAGCGATTATCAGCTACGGCGCTTTCGGTGTCAGCTTTGCATTGGGAATCATGTTTCTTTTCCGGGAACGGATTCCGAAGGGGAGCTTTTGGGATCAGCATATACCGGCCTCAAATAAGCTGGACATGATCAGTTATCGGAGCGTGAGTCTGGGTCTGCTGTTTCTGACATTTACGATTCTGACCGGAGCCATATGGGCAGAGCGGGCCTGGGGAAGTTACTGGAACTGGGATCCCAAGGAGACCTGGAGCCTGGTTACCTGGATCATTTATTTAATCTATCTGCATCTGCGGCTGCGACGGGGATGGAAAGGAAAAGCGGCGGCCTGGTTTGCAGTGATTGGGTTTATTTGCGTGATTTTTACCTATATTGGCGTCAATACATTCCTTCCGGGCGTACACAGCTATGCGTGAGGCGTGGATGTCGATCCATTCCGGAAAGTTCGTCGGATTGCGCAGCAATCATCGCAATCACCGAATAAAAAATACAACAGGAACAGTTGCCAGTATTGCCGTTTTTTGGTACAATGAAAAAAAGGCAGGGATGCCTCGACAACCCAAAATATAAAGGAGGAGAAACCATGAAAAAAATTCTGGCCCTGGTGCTGAGCCTGTGCATGTTGCTCTCCGTGACGGCGTTTGCGGACGGCAGTTTCACGCCCGGCACCTATGAAGGAACCGGCGACGGCTTTGGCGGAACGATCAAAGCGGTTGTCACTGTGGACGAAAAAGGAATAACTGACATCAGCCTGGAGGGCGAAGGCGAAACGCCCGGGATTGGCGGCGCTGCGATCCCCCAGCTGCAGGAAGCGTACGTCGGCAAGGCGGGCGCGGATGAAGTGGATGGCGTCAGCGGAGCTACCTTGACCTCCGGCGGCGTGAAAACTGCTGTCGGAAAGGCTCTGGAGCAGGCTTCCGGGGCTGCCGCTGCTCCCGCCGGCGAGGCGCTGAGCTTTACTGCAGGCACTTATGAAGCCACTGCGGAAGGCTACAACGGACCTGTCACGATCAGCGTAACTTATTCCGATAAGGCGATTGAAGACATCAAGGTGGTGACGAGCGCTGAAACCGGACATGTGGGCGATCTGGCTTATGTGCTGATGATTCCGGACATCATCGAAGTGAACGGGACCGGCGTGGACGCCATTTCCGGCGCCACCTTTACCAGCCGTGCTCTGCGCACAGCGGTGAATGATACTGCGGAGCAGGCCGGGTGCTCCAACCTGGATGCTTTCAAGGCTGCCGCGAAGACCGTGGAAGCCCATGCGCCTGTGGAACTGACCTATGACGTGGTGGTTGTCGGCGCCGGTGGCGCGGGGATTGCCGCGGCGGCTCAGGCAGCTCAGGACGGACATACCGTGCTGGTGATCGAGAAGAACGCGGAAGTCGGCGGAAACACGCTGGTTTCCGGCGGTCAGTATCAGAGCGTGATGCCCTATCTCGTCTGGGATCCGGCGGATCCGGACGCGACAACCGGTGTTTATGCGCATAACGGAGAAACCTATAATAAGGTAAAATCCGTTCAGGGCTGTATTGACGAACTGAAGATGATTCTGAACTGGAGCGAGGAGCCCTTCGATGAAGCTTTCTATCAGGATCACGAGTTTGTGGCCGGCGACGCGCTGGAGTTGAGCAAGCATGGCGTCCATGCCGAATATCTGCCTGTGCTGCAGGAACTGAAGAAGGAAATCCAGGCGTATCTGGATTGGGCACAGCCCCAGCTGGATGCCGGCAAGGCTGAGAATCAGCTGACCCTGTTCTCTACGCTGAACCTGCATATCTTCCAGACCTATTACGGCGGCCTGCGCCAGAGCGCGGACAAGAGTCAGTGGATTTACGGCGACGTGGATCTGGTCAGCCAGTTCATCACGGATGGCCAGGGCCTGAAGGAATGGCTGGAAGACCAGGGTGCGACCTTTATTGAAGATACACAGCCCACCCTGATTGGCGCGCTGTGGTATCGCGAGAACGTGTTTATCGGCTCCACGATTGATCTGGACGGAGACGGACAGCCGGAGATGGGACGTTGGGGCAGCTATTTTGCGGCGCCGATGTCCACCATTTACAAGGCAAACGAAAAGAATAACATCATGCTGCGCACCACCGTCACTGATCTGATCGTTGAAGACGGAAAGGTTACCGGTGTGAAGGGAACCTATTATGACGGAACGTCCGTGACCGTAAAGGCTGAAAAGGGCGTTGTGCTGGCTACCGGAGGATATGCTGCCAATATTGAAATGGTGCTGGAGAACAATGTTTACTGGTCTACCGAATATCTCTCCACTGCCACAAAGACCACCAACCGCTCCTCCCTGCAGGGCGATGGTATCAGCATGGCGAAAGCTGTCGGTGCTGCGACCACGGGCCTGGGCTTCACTCAGCTGATGCCGATCTCCTGGGTGGACAACGGCAACCTGGCGTTCGGCGGCGGCAACTATGCCTGCTGGATTGATCCCACAACCGGTCACCGTTTCGTGGACGAAGGATCCGAGCGTGACGTGCTGTCTCTGGCGGAATTCAAGCATGGAATCGAAGTGAACGGCACCAAGGGTGTGTTCCTCGAGTTCTATAATGCGGCTCAGATGATGCCCGCTCCGATGCAGCTGGCAGATGGCGACTATGAAGGCCGGTATTATCGCCGGACGATCGCCGAACTGCCGGAACTGTTCCAAAAGCTGGGCATCACGGCGGATCCTCAAACAGTGATTGACACGATCCGTGCCTATGACATGGCTGTGATGGGTCAGGGCGAGTATCCCGATGTGGGCAAGGCGATTGCCAGCCGAACCGTCGGCAATGTTGAAATGAACGAGGATGGAAGCTACAAGGTGGACAGCTACGATCTCGACAACACCCTGCTGACCATCCGCCTGATGGCGCCGTCTACCCACCACACGATGGGCGGCGTGGTGGTTGATGTGAACCGCCATGTGCTGGATGAGAACGGCAACATCATCCCCGGCCTGTACGCGGCGGGCGAAGTGACCGGAGGCATTCACGGCGGTAACCGTCTGGGCGGAAACGCTATCGTGGAAATCTTCGTTTCCGGCCGGACTGCGGCAAAGGCCATCACGGAGGATAACAAATAATTCCCATTCCCATCGGTTATCAAAAATGGTTCAGGCCTCTCTCTTCCACGGAAGGGAGAGGCTTTTTCCTGCATATGCCTCACGTATTTCCTGTGTATAACCAACTTGAATTTCTTGTGAATATTTATGAAATATGATAAAATAACAGGGCTTTCATCCATGTTTTCAAATCGCGGGAGGATGCTATGGAACAGCAGATCTATCGGGAGTCAAGTCTGGAAAAGATTCAGTCGCCGGATCAGCTGGATCAATATCTCAAGGTAACAAAGCCGTCGCTTTGGATTTTACTGGTGGCGATCTTACTGTTGCTGGGAGCGGCTTTCTGGTGGAGCTTTCAGACGGAGATTATCAGCAGGGTGACGGGCGTCGGTACGGTCAGGAATGGCGTGATGACCGTGGTGCTGGCGGATGAAACCGCACGCAAGGAAGTTAAAGAGGGGATGGCTGTTCAGATTGGCGAATTCAGCGATACCATCGATTCCATTCAGACAGGGCCTGGAGGAGAAACGACAGCGGTGGCTTTTGTAACTTTGCCGGATGGGACGTATGATGTTCAGATCAGTTACAAGTCCACTCAGATTCTGAAGTTATTGTTTAATTAACCGGGATGTGTTTTGCTCGCGATCCGTATAAGCGGGGATTAATCAGCTCTGTATGTGATCCGTTTCCCACAGCAAGCTGTGGACGGATCATCAAACAAAACAGTTAACCGAGCAGAAATGACAAACGTAGACCTGCGGTTTACGAAGGAAAAGAGACGAACCCATGAAAAAGCAGACAGTCAGATCGCCGGTGAAAAAAGGTGTCGCCAGAACGCCTGTGATTTTACAGATGGAAGCGCTGGAGTGCGGTGCTGCCAGCTTGGCCATGATTCTGGCTTATTACGGCAAGTGGATTCCGCTGGAACAGGTACGGTCTGATTGCGGCGTCAGCCGGGACGGGAGCAATGCCCGGAACGTGATGATTTCCGCTCGGTATTACGGGCTGCAGGCAAAAGGCTTTCGCTGCGAGCCGGATGCTCTGCGCGAACAGGGATCTTTCCCCTGCATCATTCACTGGAATTTTAACCACTTTGTTGTTTTAAACGGTTTTCGAGGGGCATATGCGATTCTGAACGATCCGGCCCGGGGGCGGGTTCGTGTCAGCATGGAGGAATTTGACCGGTCTTTTACGGGCGTTTGCATCTTCTTTGAGCCCACGGAGGAATTTGTCCCGGGAGGAAAGCGGAAGAGTATGCTCAGCTTTGTCCGAAAGCGCCTTCACGGGACGGGGCCGGCTGTGTGCTTCACGATCGCAGTGACGCTGCTGGGCTATCTTTTCGGCATGATTGAGCCCGGAATGACCCGGTTCTTTATGGATCGGCTGCTGACCGGGGAGAACAGGGAACTGTTGGTGCCGTTTTTGGCAATTTTCGCCGGGATCGGGGTGCTGCAGATTATTCTGGCAGGGATTCAGGGAATTTACAGTTTAAAGATCAACGGAAAAATGGCTGCTATCGGAAACAGCACATATATGTGGAAGGTGCTGAAGCTGCCTGTGGTGTTCTTCTCCCAGCGGATGAGCGGGGACATCCAGGGGCGGCAGGCCAGCAACGCATCTATTGCTGAAACCCTGGTGAACACTCTGGCGCCTTTGTCCCTTAGTGCCGTTATGATGGTTTTCTATCTGGTGGTGATGGTGCGGTACAGCCTGCTGCTGACTCTGATTGGTGTGGTCAGCCTTGTGCTTGATCTGGGTGTAGGCCTCTATATCGGAAACAAACGCATGGAAGTCATGCGGGTCAAGCTGCGGGACAGCGGTAATCTGGCCTCGACCACCCTGGCCGGGATCAGCCAGATCGAAACCCTGAAGGCCAGCGGCGCGGAGAACGGCTATTTTCAGAAATGGAGCGGATATCACGCGGCCGTATGCGCACAGGAGGTCAGCTTTCAGAAGATCGAACAGGTTCTCATGGCCATTCCAACCCTGGTAAGTACGCTGGCTGATTCTGTGATTGTCATTCTGGGCGTATATCTGGCGATGCATGGGAATTTTACTCTGGGTATGATCAACGCCTTCAAAATGCATTTGGGAAATTTCATGTCGCCGGCTTCCGAGCTGATTTCTGCGGGGACTTCCATTCAGGAAATGCGCGGAGAAATGGAGCGGTTGGAGGACGTGATGAATTATCCGGACGACAGACGATTTGCATCGGATGACACGGGTGAGCAGAGCAGCTCCGCGCGGTTGCGGGGCGCGGTGGAACTCAGGAACGTGATTTTTGGATATTCCCGGCTGGCTGAGCCGCTGATTCAGGATTTCAATCTTTCACTGCGGCCCGGGGGCAGCGTTGCTCTGGTGGGTATGAGCGGCAGTGGGAAGAGTACGGTCAGCAAACTGATCAGCGGGCTTTATTCGCCTTGGAGCGGAGAGATTCTTTTTGACGGGAAACCTATTGATACCATTCCGCATGACGTCTTCACCAGTTCCGTAGCCGTAGTGGATCAGGATATTATTCTGTTTGAGGATACCATCGCTAACAATATTCGCATGTGGGACAAGACGATTCAGGATTTTGAAGTGATTTTAGCGGCCCGGGATGCCCAGCTGCATGAGGATATTATTCAGCGTGAGGGTGGATACAGTGCGATGCTGTGTGAAAACGGAAGGGATTTGTCCGGCGGTCAGCGGCAGCGAATGGAGATTGCCCGGGTACTGGCGCAGGATCCATCCATTCTGATTATGGACGAGGCCACCAGCGCACTGGATGCCAAAACGGAGCACAACCTGGTAAAAGCTGTGCGGGAGCGGGGAATTACAACGATCGTTGTGGCTCATCGGCTGAGCACGATCCGGGATTGTGACGAGATCATTGTTCTGGATCACGGACGTGTTGTAGAGCGCGGAACGCATGCGGAGTTATATCAGCAGGGCGGATATTATACCCGCATGATTTCAAGTGATTGACCGGGCATATGGTGACAGTCATCGCGTACACCATACATGTGCGATGAATTTCACGAAAGGAGGGAGAGACACATGGGCCTGTTTACCGATCAGATTCAGGAGCGCCAGAAGCAGGATCAGCAGGCTTTCAGCGAATCCATGGAGCGTGTTGCCCAGGCGATTCTCGGCGAGAAGAGTGCCGAGACGTTGCATCAGAGTGAACTGGAGCAGGATGCCAAGGAAGATCTGGATGACATTTTGCGATATTTCGGGCTGAAGCCCCGGCCCATCCCCGAATCCGTGAAGACTTTTCAGGAAAAGCTGGAATACTGCACGCGGCCCTATGGGATTATGGTTCGGACGGTGGCACTGAAGGGAAAATGGTTTAAGGACTGTTATGGACCGCTTATCGCCCGGACGAAGGACAACGGAGCGACGGTGACACTCCTTCCGTACGGCTTTGGGGGATACTATCGGATCAATCCCCTGAATGGCGACCGCATTCGAATCACCGCGAAAAACGCAAAGGATTTTGAGATAGAGGCTATCTGCTTTTATCGACCGCTGCCGCAGCGAAAGCTTTCTGTTCGCGATTTGCTTGGATATCTGTGGAAATGCTTCAGCCTTACGGATTTGCTGGTTCTGGCGGGGATTACGCTGCTGTTTCAGATCGTCGGCCTGCTGACCCCCCGCATCTACATGATGCTGACCGGAATCGTGTATGAAAGCAGGCAGGATGCCATGCTTCTGGGGGCGGCGGTGTTTATCATTTCTGCTACGGTGACATCAGCCATGATTTCTGTTTCCCGCAATCTGATGGTGAACCGCCTGCAGGTGAAAGCAGACCTTTCCATGGAAGCCGCAACTATGATGCGTGTTCTGAGTTTGCCGGCTGATTTTTTCCGCCAGTATTCCTCCGGTGAATTAAGCAGCCGCCTGGATTCCGTGAATCAGCTGGGAATGCTCATCATCGGGAAGCTTCTGGCTGTTGGTCTGACCAGTGTGACCTCCCTGGTGTATGTGG
Organism: uncultured Eubacteriales bacterium; assembly: GCA_902795555.1. Next base: position 9,966 of record CADBLV010000239.1, read on the forward strand.
GACAGATTTTTGCCATTACTCCGCCGTTGGCGCTTCCTTCTCTGGGCATTCTGGCAGCTTCCACCGTTCTGACCGTGGTCACGACGCTGCGACAGATTCATTACAGTCGCCGGCTGATGCTGGCGGACGCAAAGTTGGACGGTGTGACATACAGCATGATCAACGGAATTCAGAAGATCAAGCTGGCAGGAGCGGAAAAGCGGATGTTTGCCCGATGGGCCCGCATGTATGCGGTGTCGGCGAAAATTCAGTACAACCCGGCGCTGCTGATCAAGCTCAGCACTGCCTTTGGGATGGCGATCAACCTCATTGGTAATTTGGTGCTCTATTCGCTGGCGGTGGAAAATGGGGTATCTTTGAGTGCGTACATCGGCTTTACTTCGGCCTTTGGGGCTGTCAGCGCGGCGTTCCAATCCCTGGCGGATATTGCCATGACCGCTTCCACCATCAAGCCAACACTGGAGATGGCAGAGCCGATTCTGAAGGCGGAGCCGGAAACCTCGGAGGGCAGGGAAATTCTGACAAACCTGAGCGGCGCTATCGAGTTGAACCATGTGAGCTTTCGATACAATTCCTCCATGCCTTATGTGGTGGACAATCTGAGCCTGAAGATTTCCGCGGGGGAGTATATCGCCATCGTGGGCAGAACAGGATGTGGGAAGAGCAGCCTTGTGCGGTTGCTGCTGGGATTTGAAAAGCCGGAAAAAGGGGCGGTATACTATGATGGGAAGGATTTGAATTCCATCGATCTGCGCTCTCTCCGGAAACGGATCGGTTCGGTGATGCAGAACGGAACGCTGATTCAGGGGGATATATACCAGAACATTGTCATTTCCGCGCCGGAACTGACGCTGAAGGATGCCTGGGAAGCAGCGGAAATCTCCGGGATCGCGGATGACATCCGGGAGATGCCCATGGGGATGAACACGGTGATCTCGGAAGGTCAGGGGGGTGTTTCCGGCGGCCAGAAGCAGCGGCTGTTGATTGCCCGTGCCGTGGCGCCCAAACCAAAGATCCTGATTTTTGACGAAGCAACCAGCGCTCTGGACAATCTGACCCAGAAAAAGGTCGCGGACGCGCTGGATGCCCTGAATTGCACCCGCATCATTATCGCCCATCGCCTGAGCACCATCCGTCATTGCGATCGTATCCTGCTGATGGAAGACGGACACATCGCGGAGAGCGGAACCTATGATGAGCTGATTGAAAAAGGAGGGAAGTTTGCCGATCTGGTTCGGCATCAGCGACTGGATCTGGAAAGCTGACAGGGGTATAGGCTCGGAAATGGGTGCAGCCTGACCCAAACGGTTTATTCTCCGGAAGGACGACGGGGAACGAAAAATTTCTAACCCCGCTGCCATATACTCATCATCGCCGTATCAACCAATGACCATCAAATGAAAGGAGGGGCTGAAGGATGGAAAGGAAGCTGAAAGCACTGTTTGATTTCCAGAAATTTGAGGGCAATGCCGCTCTGCAGAGCGTGATCGATGCTGTGCATGCGCGCAGTGCCATGAACGAGCTGAGCGAGGATGATCTGAGCTATGTCAACGCTGCCGGCTCTGTCAACATGGGAAAGACTTCCGACAATCTGCAAAAGCCCGTAAAGCTGTGATCCTGACGGAAGAGGATCGGGAGAAAATCTATACCGCTTACAGCGGCAAGGTGATGGGGTATATCATGGCCCGGATACGGCGACGGGCCGAAGCAGAAGACCTCACGGCGGATGTTTTCGAAAAGGTGTATCGGAAGATCGGAGATTATGACCGTTCCAAAAGCTCCCTGAGCACGTGGATTTTTACAATCACCCGGAACACGCTGATTGACTCCTATCGGCGCAGACGGCCGACGGAGGAACTGGACGAGACCATAGCGGATACGACCGAGGTGGATGAAGGCCTTTTGCAGAATGAAACGCTGCAGGAACTGGCACAGGCACTCCGGGAGCTGGATCAGGAACTGCGGGATATTATTGTCCTGCGCTATTATGACGGGAAGCAGCTGACGGAAATCGCGGAGATCATGAAGCTGAGCTATGGTGCTATTAAGCTGCGCCATCAGAAGGCCCTGAAGGAAATCAAACGCCTGATGGGCATGGGGGACGATGCGGTTCCGCAGGGAAAGATTGTTCTCCTGCGACCATAGGGAAAGTTTCAGGAGAAAAGGGACCTGTTTTTTCACGATCTGCAGCTGCGAGAGCGGGAAGCTCTGCATGTGATCCGTACTCCACAGCAAGCTGTGGATGGATCATCAAACAGAACAGGCAACCGAACAGGATGGCAGATGTGAAATTGGCGGTTTACGCAGGAGAAAGAAGTGATCCTTCTTTCTCTTTTCGAAGTTTTTTAATCACAGGATGCGAGGTATACAGGAATGAAGAAACGGGTGCCGATCATGATCATCGCCTGGATGCTGGCTTTGATGCTGAGCCTGATAGCCAGCACAGCGTCATGCGAAACCCTTCGGGGATACGACCCGGAAGAGGGATATGTTTACGTCTCATTTGGCCGATATCCTCAGACAGCGGAAGGCGAAATTCAACCGATTCTCTGGCGTGTGCTTACTGTCGATGATGAGAAAATCTATCTGCTCAGTGAATATATCCTCCTGGCCCGGTGCATGCATGCCAACCTGACCCAGTATCGGGACGAGTTCAGGGGGGATTTCGGAAAAACCGATCTCTGCGAATATCTTAACACGGTCTTTGCCGCTGAAGCATTTACGCAGGAAGAACTATCCATGCTTTTACCGATGGAAGACATTGGACTGATTTTTATTCCCAGCGCTGAGGAGCTGAAAAACAGGGAATGGGGGCTGGGAGAAACGCTGCTTGGTATCAGCAGCCCCAAGAAAATCCGTGCTAAACCCGGCCTGAGGGCCTGGGGTACGGAATGGGCGATTAAAAACAATGGCTTCGATCCAGCGGAATATTCAAACGTGAAAACCAGGATTGAAGGCTCTTCCCGTAAACCCATGCCGCTGAAAGAACTGCGTCTTTTTGTTTACAGTAATCAATGGGCGAACCACAGCCCCTATTGGACACGAACCCAGTCTCAGGATTATCCGAATCAGGCCCGATGTATCAAAGCGGACGGTGGCATCGGCCGCATCGAGGTGGGGCGTGACAATGAAGGAGTGCGTCCGGGCGTCTGGCTGAACCTGCATGCCTTTCAGATTCAAAAAGGTGAAGGAACAAAGGAAGATCCCTATATCATCGGGACAAGAGAGCAGTAAACGGGGGAAGTCTGCTCAGGAATTTGGGATGCGGGAGCCGGAACGGGGAAGCATCCGATGGATTTACAGATAAATGTCAAGGAGATCCACAGCCATGCAATCAGGAGTTTGGAGAAAAAAGATGCTGGCCGTTATCATGACGGCCATGCTCATGACAACCAGTGCAGCCATGGCTCAGGAACGGGTAACGGGTACTGTGCCGGAAGCACAGATGCAGGTGATGCTGACGCAAACGGTTCAGCTTCCCGGGACGCCCTGGGCGATTTCCATTCCGGATCAAATGCGATATGACGGCCCACGGGACGGGGACGGAAGCTGCGTGTTCGCCTATATATTGCCTTACGTGGAGACAGATACGGAGAACATGGGTGCTTTCGGTTCGGATGCAGCGGGTGGTAGCAGCTGGGGGGAGCGTTCTCTCCGGATGGAAATTGACTTCTTTATTTATGCCTCCGAGGGACTGGCTCTGGCGGATGCGGCACAGGCGATGACGGAAGCCGGGATGGACGCGGAAATCCGATATGTCAATGGGATTGAAATGCTCTGCGGAGTCAGCGAGGATCCTGCGGACGGTGCACCATGCATCAGCTATGGCATGGTTTGCGGAGAAAACATTGTGGAAATCACCTTCTGGTGTGCGGATCAGGAGGCGGCGAATCTGACCAAACCCATCATGGAATCCATCCGCGGGATTTAAGGAGGCTACATGAGTTTTACGCACCTGCATCTACACACCGAATACAGTCTGCTAGACGGAGCCTGCCGGATTCCGGCGCTGGTGAAGCGGCTGCAGGCTCTGGGCATGTCCTCCTGCGCAGTGACAGACCATGGTGTTCTTTATGGGGCGATCGATTTTTACACGGCGATGACCGAGGCGGGCATCAAACCGATCATTGGATGCGAGGCCTATGTTTGTCCAAACCGTCTGGATAAAAGCCCCGGCGCCCGCGAAATGAGCCATTTGATTCTTCTGTGTGAAAACAATACCGGATATCAGAATCTGATGTATCTGATCAGCGAGGGCTTTCTGACCGGGTATTATTACCGTCCGCGCATTGATTATGATCTCATTCAGGCGCATCATGAGGGGCTGATCTGTCTGAGCGCCTGTCTCAGTGGCGATTTACCCAAGCTTCTGCTGAACGGTCAGGAGGAAAGCGCCAGGGCTTATGTTCGCCGTATGCAGGAACTCTTTGGACCGGATCACTTCTATATCGAGCTGATGGATCACAACCTGCGGGATGAAAAAACCGTCCTGCCCAGACTGATCTCCCTGGCCCGGGAAATGAACGTGCCGGTGGTGGCTACCAACGACTGTCACTATCTGGAAAAGAAGGATGCAGAGGCCCAGGAAGTGCTCATGTGCATCCAGACCGGAAAAACCCTCGCGGATGATCAGCGGATGCGCATGGAAACCAGTGAGCTTTACGTCAAAAGCGAAGACGAGATGCGTGCCCTGTTCAGGCATGTGCCGGACGCGATTGAGAACACGGAGAAAATTGCAAAGCGATGCAATGTCACTTTTGAATTTGGTGTCACCAGATTGCCAAGATATCCTGTGCCGGAAGGGGAGACTGCTGGCAGTATGCTTAGGCGGCTGTGCATGGAGGGGATGGCGCGACTCTATCCGGACGCCGATCCGACCGGAAACGGAATTTCGGCGCCGAACGTTTCCGCAGCTTCCGCCGATACCGCAGCAACGAGGCAGAGTTCAGTGGCTTCTGCTCCGGACGGCGATCCTTACGCACGGCTCGAATATGAGCTCAGTACCATCGAGCGCATGGGCTATGTGGATTATTTTCTGATCGTCTGGGATTTCATCCATTATGCCAAATCCCATGAAATCATGGTAGGTCCGGGTCGGGGAAGCGGTGCCGGCTCCATCGTTGCCTATTCTCTGGGCATCACCATGCTGGATCCCCTGAAATATCAGCTTCTTTTCGAGCGGTTTCTGAATCCGGAAAGGGTGACCATGCCGGATATCGATGTGGATTTTTGCTATGAGCGCCGCCAGGAAGTTATCGATTATGTGGCCCGCAAATATGGAGCGGATCATGTTTCTCAGATTATTACCTTCGGCACCATGGCTGCCCGGGGTGTAATCCGGGATGTGGGAAGAGTGCTGGGGATGAGCTATCAGGAAACGGACACAGTGGCAAAGGCGGTGCCCATGGATTTAGGCATTACCCTTGAAAAAGCCCTGAACTTTTCTCCGATGCTGCGGGAGATGTATGACGGGCAGCCCCAGGTTCGGCAGCTTATTGACACAGCCATGACCCTGGAGGGGATGCCCCGGCACGCTTCCACTCATGCCGCAGGCGTACTGATCACTGGGAAACCGGTCATCGAGTTTGTGCCGCTTCAGAAAAACGACGAGGTGATTACCACCCAATACCCCATGGGCACGATTGAACGGCTGGGCCTTTTGAAAATGGATTTTCTCGGCCTTCGGACGCTCACGGTGATCCGGGACACCTTAGATATGATGCGGGAGATTGGTGTTCGGATGACTCCGGAAGAAATTCCTCTGGATGATTCGAGCGTGTATGAGATGATCAGCCGGGGTGATACGGAAGGCGTTTTTCAGATGGAAGGTGCCGGTATGACCGGTTTCCTGACCAACATGAAGCCTGCCTGCTTCGAAGATATCATTGCTGCCATCAGCCTGTATCGGCCCGGGCCTATGGATTCTATTCCTCGCTACATTGCCGGAAAGCAGAATCCCGCCTCCGTGCGCTATAAAACCGAAAAGCTTCGTCCCATCCTGGACGTGACCTACGGATGTATGGTTTATCAGGAGCAGGTGATGCAAATCGTGCGGGATCTGGCGGGATACAGCTATGGCCGCAGCGATCTGGTGCGCCGGGCAATGGCGAAAAAGAAAAAGAAAGTGATGGACGAGGAACGGGAGATTTTCGTCCACGGGATGACGGACGATACGGGGGAAGTAAAGGTGCCCGGATGTGTTCGAAACGGCGTTCCGGAGTCCGTGGCCAACGAAATCTATGATGAGATGATCTCCTTTGCCTCCTATGCCTTCAACAAGTCCCATGCGGCTGCATACGGCGTCGTGGCAATGCAGACCGCCTGGCTCAAACGGTATTATCCGGTTCAGTTTATGGCAGCCATGCTCAACAGCGTGTATGGGAACACAGGGAAAATCGCCGGTTACATTCAGTACTGTCGATCCCGCGATATCCCCGTCATGCCTCCGGATGTCAATCGCAGCCGATGGAAATTCACTGTTTCCCGAAACCAGGCGGGGAAGGAAGGAATTCTGTTTGGGATGGGAGCCGTCAAGAGCGTGGGGGAGAACGCCGTTCGTGAAATCATCCGGGAGCGTGAAGCAGAGGGCGATTTTCGGGATATTTTTGATTTCTGCCGTCGAATTGACCCTGCTGAGTGCAACAAGCGTGTTGTGGAAAACCTGATTCGAGCCGGCGCTTTCGATGGCCTCGGAGCGAATCGTCGCCAGATGCTGGCTGTCTTTGAGGCCGCCATGGATGCGAATCAGCAAAGTCGCAAACGAAATGTAGCGGGACAGGTTTCCCTCTTCGATCTTTTTGACGAGGACCAGTCTGACCCCGGCTTTGATCTGCGCCAGACGCTGCCGTCCCTGCCGGATATGCCCGCAAAAATGAAGCTGCAGATGGAAAAGGAGGCGGCCGGAGTCTATATGAGTGGTCATCCTCTGGATGAGTATCGGGCGATTCTCGATCAGCTGCGCTTTTCCAGCGCTGACCTGCAGGAGGAAGAGAAAGGGGAAGAAAGAAATGATTCCCTTGACGGACAGACCGTGGTATTGGGCGGCATTCTGACGGAAGTAAAAGGAAAAGCCACAAAAAAAGGCGATTATATGGCCTTTGCAACCCTGGAAGATCTGAAAGGTCAGATAGAGTGTCTGGTCTTTCCGCGAGTTTATGAGCGCTATCAGTCCCTCCTGCAGGAGGATACGCCGGTGATCATCACGGGAAAGGTCAGTATCCGCGAGGAGGAGTCCCCAAAACTGCTTGCTGAAAAAATCACCCGGATGGAGGAATGGGAGAAAGAGAGTGACATATTCTCAGGGAAGCTGCAGGAGACTGAAATGAATGATTCTCAGCTGGCGCAGAAGGCTCCGAAAAAGCTTTTTCTGCGCCTTGAGCGGAAGGATATGGATCACGTCAGTGCGCTTCTGGCACTGGAAGCCGGCTCGGTTCCGGTCTACTTTCATCTTCCCGCGGAAAAAACAACCTTGCTCTGCCCTCGGAAATTCTGGTGTAACGGCAGTGAAACCTGTCTCGCCCGTTTACATGAGGCGCTTGGGGAAGCCAATGTTGTGATGAAGTGCAGCGACTGTGCTACAGTGCATTAACATAAAGGAGATCTGATTTGTTCACGATTCGCAACCGCGGGAACAAAACCGGAATCGTCAGCCGGACAGAATGCCAGATGTGAACCCGTAGTGTGCAGAGGGGGGAACTCCATGATTACGTTTGAACGGGTATCGAAAAAGTATGGTCCGGTGGAAGCGCTGAAGGAGGTCTCCTTCCGCATTCCGCCGGGTGGAATCACCGGACTTCTTGGCAGAAACGCTGCCGGAAAAAGTACGGCGCTCAATCTGATGACCGGCTATTTTTCCCCAACCTCCGGTACTGTTATGATCGGCGAAAAAAACATGGCCTTGGAGCCCGCGGCCTGTAAACGCATGATTGGCTACCTGCCGGAAAAGCCGCCTCTCTATGACGAAATGACGGTGGAGGAATATCTGCGTTTTGTCTGCGAGCTTCGGGAAGTGCTTCCCCGGGCAATCTCTGCTCATGTGGCAGAAATCATGACGCTCTGTGCGGTCACGGATATGCGGTCCCGCATCCTCGGACATCTCAGCCGGGGATATCGTCAGAGGGTGGGAATTGCCCAGGCGCTCTGCGGCAGTCCGGACATCCTGATCCTTGATGAGCCAACCGCGGGTTTGGATCCCGGGCAGACCGCTGAAATACGCCGACTGATCCGGCTCCTGGGCAGAGATCGAACCGTGGTTTTTTCCAGTCATATCCTTTCGGAAGTCCAGCAGCTTTGTGATCGGGCGATCATCCTGAAAGAAGGCCGCTTCATCCGGATGGTTCATCTGAGCGAAGGAGCTGAGGAGCAACAGGACGTGTTTCGCCTTCGCCTGGTGGCTGCAGGGCCCCTGTCGCGCCTTCAGCCTGCTCTTCAGGCTATCCCGTGCGTCCTGAGCACGGAGAACATTTCTCAAATCTCATCTCAGCCTGACACACAATCCGCAACGATGATTCTCCTCTGCCGTCGAAAGGACGAATCCGGCCTCGCGGAGGATCAGATTTTCCGGGCCTGTGCAGCCCTGAACATGCCCATTCGTCACCTTTCGGAAGAAGCGGAAACCCTGGAATCCATTTTCCTTCGCGAGACGGAGTGAAGCCATGAAAGGAGGAACACCATGAAAGCGATATGGAAACGAGAGATTCGCGGGTATTTTTATACTCCCGTGGGTTATGTTTACATGGGCGTCTTTCTGGCGATTTCGTCTCTGCTTTTCTTCCTGTCGATTCTGCGCCAGCGCAGCGGCGATCTTCCCGCGTTTATCGGAGAAATGAGCTATCTCTGGATGCTCCTGTGTCCATTGCTCACGATGCGCCTTCTGGCGGAAGAGAAACAGAAACAGACAGATCAGCTTCTTTTCACAAGTCCCGTCTCTGTTCATGCCATCGTGCTGGGCAAGTATTTTGCCGCGATCACCGTTCTGTTTACGACCGCGGTGCTGACCGGGCTGTATGCCCTGGTGGTGGCAATCTACGGACGGGTGTACCTCTCAGAGCTTGCTGTGAACTACCTTGGGTTCCTGATGCAGGGCGTTGCCTTCGCTGCGATGGATTTGTTTATGAGCGCCTGCGCTTCCTCGCCCGCGGTAGCTGCAGCCCTGGCCTTTGGCGCGAATTTTTTCGTCTGGGTTCTTGATCTGATAGAGAATGCGGTTCATGTCGAATGGATTGCCGCTATCCTCCGTTTTTTCGGATTATACAGCCGGAACGAGCCCTTCCTCATGGGTCAGTTCAGTTTTGCGGGTCTGCTTTTTGATCTGTGCTTTGCGGTCGTTTTTCTCCTCTTCACCATTTCCCGCCTGAATAGCCGGTATCATTCTGACCGGCTCATTCATCATGGGGCTCAAATCAAGGCGGCTCGCCCAGCCATTCTTCGAAAACTTCTGACTTTCGTGACTGCGATCGTTCTTTTCTCTCTCTGTGCCGGTGTGGATGTTCTGGAAAAGAAAAATGGATGGCGTCGGGATTATTCCTTCAATGCCATTGCCACGCAAAGCCCTGAAACCGTCCAGATTCTTTCCGATCTTTCCCGTCCTGTGCACATATGGGCGCTTTTCCGCAAAGGAGATGAGGATGCTCCTCTCCTGGAGCTGCTTGACCGATATACCGCGGCCAGCTCGTACATTTCCTGGGAACAGGTGGATCCCAGCCTGAATCCCGCCCTGATCTCCCGCTTTTCAACCGATATGCTCATTCCTTCCGAAAACTCTCTCATCGTTTTCTGCGAGGAAACCGGCCGTTTCCGTGTTCTGGGCCCGGAGGACTTTGTCAGCCTCAGCATGGATTCGGAAACCGGAAATTACACCTGGGCCGGATGGACCTATGAACGAAGCATAACCGGAGCCATTCGCGCGGTTTCTCTTGATCGGGTTCCCCGGGTCGTGATTCTTCAGGGGCATGGAGAGCTGGACGGAGAAACCACGGAATCTTTCGCTTCCCTCCTTTCCGACAATCAGTATGATGTGTCATTTCTCACGCTTTCCTCCGGGGAACAGTTAGATCCATCCGATCTGATCGTGTTTTTCAGCCCCCTCCGGGATCTTTCCGAGAGCGAATTCACCATCCTTTCGGATTTTGCTGCCCATGGAGGCAGTTTTCTCTTCACCTGTGACTATGCTGATCCCCTGAAAGACATGCCCAGATACACCTCTCTCCTGCGGCTCTACGGGTTTGTTCCCAGGGAGGGGATCGTTGTGGCGGATCCTGCGGCATCGGAAACCTATTACAATGGCATGACGATTTATCTGCTTCCGGAGATGTGCTCGACCGATATTACCCTGGATCTCCTTGCCTCCGGCGCTAACACCCTCCTTCTTCCGGGAACCAGGGCCTTTGAAGCTCCGCAGGAAGGGGACCGCAATCTTACGACTGCCGTCGTTCTCCAAAGCGGGGAAGGGGCATATCTGAAGGATCTTGATTCCCAGTCCATCAGTCTGGCCCGGGAAGAAAATGATCCTGCAGGCCCATTCTCCCTGGCTCTGGAGGCCCGCAGAATCACGGCGGAGGGTTATCTCTCCCGGGCGTTTATTCTGGGGTGTTCCGCTGCCTTTACCGAACCGCAGATCTGGTCCATGACCGACACGCGGGAATTCATCGTCCGGGTGATGGAGTTTCTGCTTTCTCTGGACGCCAGCGATCTGAACATTCTGGCCAGGGACGCGTTGCGCCCCGGTCTTTCACCGAACAGTACCTCTCTGGGTTCTGTCCTTGTTGCAGTGCTACCCTCGCTGGTAATCCTGGCGGCCCTGCTGATTCTGATCCCCAGAAGAAGAAAATGAATCGGGCGGGGAAGATGAACAGGGTGCGGAGACTGTGCGGAACCGTACGATCGGGGAAAGGTGGACTGTAACGCATGCAGAAGGTTGAAAGGAAAAAACGAAAGTCCGATGTTTTGCGGGGACAATCGGGAACCGACCGATCGTCAGCGCGGCGCAGGCGGAAATGGCCATGGGTCCTTTTCGGGCTTCTCGCTGCAGCAATCCTCCTGATTTTTCTGATCCTTCCTCTTCTGTCCCGTTCCGGGCAGGAAACGGAAACGCATCCGGACCGATCCTCCGGCGGGATTCTCTTCTCCCGATCTCCGGAGGAGATCTCACGGATTCAAATCACCCGTCGCAATGGGGAGACCTGGGAGGTGGAGCGGGAAAATGAGGCCCTTTTCCCGGCGGGTCAGCGTTCCTGGCAGGTGGATTCTTCCCTGGGCGATCCGTTGCAGGATTCTGTCACCTATCTTTAGTATGAAGACATTCTCTCTGAAAACTGGACTGCCGACGGACTCAATCCTGATGATTTCGGTCTGTCCAATCCACGGGTCATCGCTGAAGTGACGTTCACGGACGGTCAGACCCTTACGATCAGGATTGGGGATTCGGTTCCCGGCCTGGATGTATCCTGGGCCTATATGACTGTGTCCGGAGATTCGAGGCTTTACGCCGTTTCAGAAGCGATCGTCCGCGATCTGGATGTGGAAGAGGCACTGCTTCACCCTGTTGTCCAGCCGGTCATCCTTGCTGCCCTGCTTGATCGGATCACGATCCTGAACGAAGCCGGCGCCCCTTCCGCTGAATGGGTTCTCAAGGGAGAAATCACCAGTCCCGGGGCGGGGGAGTCCTGGTTTCTCACATCTCCCCTCCGCTATCCTGCCGATTCGGACAGGATCCGTTCTCTGAAGGAGTCTGCGGCGAATTTTCGCCTGGGCGCCTGGTTTGGTCCGGCTACGCCGGAAAATCTCCGGTCCACCGGCCTGACCAACCCTCGGGCGACTCTTGTCTTTCATATGGCGGAAGGCTCTACGGGGGCCGTTTCCGACCTCGGGGTTTATGACGTCCAAGACTGGCCGGAGCGCACCGTTACGGTATTCCTCGGCGATTCTCGGGATGAAAATGCTTCCTACATGCGGTATGAAGAGGAAATCTATGTGGTAAACCGGATCGCCTGGGCCCCTTTTACCGATCTGAATCCGCTGGACACTGTGGCCCGATATCCCGTCTCTGTTCCGCTCACAAGTCTTGCTGAACTTCGGCTGGAAGAATCCGGTGAAACCACTGTTTATACCATTCAGACTGCTCAGGTCGCCCCGGACGGTCAGACGACGGGCCTGTCTGCAGCCGACACAGCGGAGCGTTCTTCTTCCGCATCCTCTGCGTCCTCCGATTCGGAAGAAACGGGTTCAGCTTTCATTGTTCTGAAAAATGGGGAGCCTATTTCCGCTGAGGCTTTCGAAGCAGCCTATGACCGGCTGCTGACCGTGACAGTCAGCGGCTTGCTTCCGGAGGAATACAGAGCTTCCCATGCGTCCTCTGAATCCGTTGTTCAGTCGGATTCAGATATCCTTTCGCAGGCAGTGATAAAAAAATATACGTTTCAAACCGTAAACGGTGAAACGCATACATTGGCTTTCTGGCCATTTGACGCCATGCACGAGGGACTGACACAGGATGGATGTACCCTTTTTTACCTGATCAAAGACGGGATGACTCCCCTGCCGTAACGCGGGAAGAAGAAATCAGGGTTC
>CADBLV010000240.1 GCA_902795555.1 uncultured Eubacteriales bacterium
GGGATGCCCAAGAGCAGCCAGATGGGCCCTGATCTGATGAGTGCGGCCTGTATAGAGCCGGACGCGCAACCTGGATACCGGACCGCTTTCCAGAGTTTCATAACCCGTGACGATTTCCCGGGCTCCGGAAGCGGGATGATCCAGAATGCGGACGCGGGCTTTTTCTGCGTCCTTCATCAGCCAGGCCCGGCACACAGCGGCAGGCGGTTTCATTTCTCCGCGCACAAGACATTCATAGACCTTTTCTGCCTGACGGTTTCGAAAAATGTCCTTCAGGACATTTGCGACGGCGGAGTTCAGGGCAAACAGACAGAGCCCGGAGGTTTTGACATCCAGACGATGGACAGGCTCTGCCTCCGGCGCGTGAATGCGACACAGCGCTGTGAGCGTCATACCGTCCTCATGATCTTCCGCAGACACCGGGATGCCTGCCGGTTTGTTGACCAGGAGCACATCCGCATCCTCATAGACAATATCCAGCGGGATCTCACCGGAAGAGGCGGCGAAGCGCGCACTGTTTTCGCCGGGAAGAAATACTTTTAACGTCTGGCCCGAAACGGCCATGGCATCGCGAGCTGCGGGTTTTCCATCCAGCTTGACATCTTTGCGACGAAAGGCTTCCCGAATCTCGCTTTCCCGAAGCTCCGGGCAGCAGAAACGCAGCAGGTCCGTTGCCTTTTTTCCCTCTGCGCCGGGAGGTATCTGAAATGATATCATCCGCATAACTGTTTATTGAATCCTTCCGGCACTCAGGCCCATCCACCGGGGTACCTGGGAAGACAGATCCCGAAGGGCCGCCTGCATCTCCGGCGTCGGGAAACAGATCAGACAGGCGGAAAGCACCTCCTCCATTTCCGAAGCAGACGCACCCTGTTTAGCCAGAATGAAGAGATCTTCAACGGCATCATCCGGAATGACTTCCGGACGGCATACGTCTTCAATCAGAAACAGCAGACGGTCATAGATGGGGCTCTCCAGCGCTTCCATCGAATCGGCGACATTGGTCAGATCATCTTCATTCAACAGAAAATGAGCCGGATTCATTGCAGGCGGCAGGCCTGGAATCCATTTCTCCGGCTGTGCCATCCCGGGATGCACCAGATACAGAACGCCGAGGCCATCGGTGTATGTTTCATAGCCGGAGAGCATAAGGCGCCGGATCATTTCCGGATGCCGATCCGCAGGGGTATCCTTCAGGATAGCGGCGAGATTTCGCTCCGGCGCGGCGGAAAGCAAAAAGCCAATCAGATACAGCGTGGAATCAATGCGATCATGCACATCCTGAATTTTTTCGCGTATCTGCCGATGGTTGTCCGCGGCCAGAATGAGCATGGACGTGGCCCGGATGGTGTCCGGCATGACAAGAACCAGTTCTCCGTCCTGCTTCCGAATGCTGCACAACAGCCGGCGGACAAGACAGAGGGCCGGATGCAGGAGGGCAGGATTTGACAGGATGTGCTTTCCGCCGAAAAGCACCGTTCTCACAAAAAGATCATGTTCCATGGGGCTGAGCAGGAGAATTTCTGCAGTCAGCCCTGATGCGACGCGAGTTCGCAGATCATCCAGAGTGTGCAGCTTTGCCTTGGTGTCGGGCCCGGCCTGAGCATCCTCACGGGCCAGGAAGGACATCTCGAAAAGCACCTCCGCATCGGCGTCGGTGCAATCCGGATCGAAGACACTCCGGGCAGGGAGACTGTCTATCTGCTGTTTCAGGGCACGATAACGATTCTCTGCCAAGGCAGTCATGGTGTAATCGAACCAGGAGATGGTGTGATTCACAGTCCAATTCATCGGCGGTATATTTCCTTTCCGGCCTCCGGAGACTTTCAAAGCGAGCTATCTCCTGTGGCCGCGGGCTTTGCGACAGCGCTTTTCCCGCGACCGCAGGGGTTCGGAATCGATTTACAGCTTCACAATCCAGTTGTTTTCATCCGGCAGACGGCCATACTGAATCCCTGTGAGCGTGTCATAAAGATGCTGGGAAACCCTGCCGATGCCACCGTCGCCCAGGGTGACTTTTTCATCCTTCATCGCCAGCACACCTACGGGGGAGATGACCGCTGCCGTGCCGGTGCCGAAGGCTTCCGTCAACCTGCCCGCTTTCGCGTCCGCAAAGATTTCATGAATATCCAGCCGGGCTTCCTCCGCAGTGTATCCCAGCTGACGAGCCAGCTTCAGGACAGAATCGCGCGTGATACCGGGGAGAATGGAACCGTTCAGCTTCGGCGTGACGATATGATTGCCGTAAGCAAACATCATATTCATGGAACCGACTTCTTCCACATACTTCTGCTCCACGCCATCCAGCCAAAGCACCTGGCTGAACCCTTTCTTTTCGGCAATATCCCCGGCCAGAATCGAGGCGGCATAATTTCCGGCGCACTTGGTGAATCCAACGCCGCCGCGTACCGCCCGGACATATTCGTCCTCCACATAGATTGAAACCGGCTTCAATCCTTCTTTATAATAGGCGCCGACGGGAGAAAGAATGATGAAGAACAGGTATTTTTTACTGGCGTGGACGCCCAGCCCCACATCGGTGGAAATCATGGTGGGGCGAATATAGAGGGAGGTCCCTTCCTGATGCGGCACCCAGTCTGCTTCGATCCGAATCAGCTGCTTCAGCCCTTCCAGGGCGGTTTCCTCATCCAGGGCGGGCATGCACATCCGTTCGGCGCTGCGGCTCATGCGTGCCAGATTGTCTCCGGGGCGGAAAAGCTGGAGACCACCGTCGGCACGGCGATAACACTTCGTTCCCTCAAAAATAGCCTGGCCATAATGAAGTACCATGGCGGCAGGATCGATGGGGAATTCACCATATGGAACGATCCTGGCATCGTGCCAGCCCTTGCCGGTTTCATAATCCATCAGGAACATGTGATCGGTAAACAGACGGCCGAAACCAAGGGCGGATTCGTCAGCGGGCTTCGCCTTGAGATGATCGGAGAGGGTAACCTGGATGTTCAACATAGCGTGCAACCTTCTTTCTGAATCGTTTTACTCATTGTATGAAAAACAGCGTAAAACGGCTGTTTTTTCTTTGTATTCCCCTTCGCAGCATGTTCCTCCTGCGCTCTGTCATGATTCGAAGCCGGAACCTGAGCCGTTGATTTGCCTGGAATCGCATCGGATGGATGCAGTCAGCCGGCCATGTTACCATTCATCCTCAATTTCCTCCAGGGAGAGAGGGAAGTCCAGACGCCCGGAAGAAGAGGGCGCCGCATCCCCGGGCTGCAGGAAGAAGACAGGGTTTCCCTGCTCATTGAGATAAAAATCCAGTTCCGGGAAAAAACAGGCTGCCAGGGTTTCTTCGGTGAAATCCGGATAAACAGGCACGGATGAAGCAGATATTCGATCCCAGACCAGCGAACGGATAATTCGATTGGCCTTTTCCGTCTGGCGGTTTTCCAGCCAGGTGTCCTGATTTCCTGCCTGAATTTCCAAAGCACCCAACAGCTGGGGCAGGGAAAGGGTGGAACCGGGCATGCCATCGGTGAGGCTGAAAGTATGTCCTTCAAAAACCTCATCGATTTCCTCCCCGTCTGTCAGTCGGGTCGTGATCAGGAAAGAGATGAAGGAACCGTTGCTGCAGGTTGTCTGAAAGGTGGTTTCCCGCAGAACGGGAACGCCGGCCTCTGCCATGGATTCCGCGATCAGCGGAACGAAATTCTCCATCTGATCGGAGATAAAATAATCGTAATAACTGTTGACCCGATAGGCGTTTGGCTCAGATTCATCCAACCGGGGAAGAGTCCATTTCCAGGTGTATCCCGCGCCATCGGGTTCGTCCGCCCGATAGGGGACAAAAACAGAACCGCCTGTTTCTCCGACCTGGACAGCCTGTTCACCCGCAGCCAGCGCCGTCCATGCAAAAAGGGACACAAGAAGAGCCGGAAGGAGGATCAGGGCCAGCGTCTTCGGACACATTACGGCATGGGCCATCGGGCGCGTTACGCCGCGAGCCTTCGGGCCCATTACGACGTGCATTCGCAAGAATGGAATAGCTTTTCTTTTCATGAGTTCACCTCCCGGGCATGCGCTACTTCGTGTAGGAATACCGGCCATTCAGCCATGGCATGCCGTTGTACAGACTGTAAGCGTCCGCATAGATCCTGTAGTACTGGCCGACTTCCCATTTACGCTTCGTGTAGTTTTCGACCATCACGGGCTGGCCCTTTCCGTCCTCAGAGGTATTGATGACCACCCGCTGCGGTTTCTCGGTTTCCTGATACTGCACCACTCCTGTGACCACATAAACCTGGGAACGAGCGGCCCGAACCGACATGTTGGACAAAAGTTCGGCATATCCTTCCGCGGTGAGCGGCCAGGCTTTCACCGTGTATTCGGAAGCAGGAGGCAGATAATACACCACGTGATCCACTACTGAGGTTTTTCGGCCGGGATAGGAAGCCTCGATGGAGATCGTGTTGTCGCCGATCTTATCGAACACCGCGTTGAAAGAGAATTTTCCGGTGGATTCCAGATCGGTGATATCCAGA
>CADBLV010000241.1 GCA_902795555.1 uncultured Eubacteriales bacterium
CACTTTCAGCATTCACAATTCAGTGGGCAAATCACTTGCTTCTCTCAAGAATGGGAGAAGCAAGCATTTTGCTTGCAAGTTTGGGAATTGATATCCACAAAAACTGGGACAAATCGTCCTCTACCGTGCGCAGATAAAGCGCTTACGCAACAGATGCGGGACCGAGGAAAGTGTCCGGGAGAAAAAAAGAACCGTCCCCATCGTCTACTTGCAAGGGGAGCGTGATTCTGATACAATCATAGCTGATTCTGCGTTCTGCAGGAAAACGGGACAAAGCACGCAGAATCATGAGGATCGCAGAATGACAGATGTGAACGGATTATTTTCAGAGGAGTGACACATGAAAAAACGGATCGCGGTTTTTCTGGCCGCGCTGATACTTTTCCCGACTGCGCTGACGCTTTTCCCGGCCGCTGTGGCGGAAGAGGTGGTGATCGAGGAAGTGCTCCTGGATGAGGAAGGGGAGGCGACCGCTGCGGAGTCGCCTTTGCCGGCGGTTTCCACGGAGGTTTTCACTCCTTCCCACGGAAGCCCTTATGAAGCGGATCTGGGATCTTCCTACTGGACGCTGCCCATGGATATCACCGACGAGGAAGCCGTGTGGAAGATGCTGATGGAGCCGATGACGGTGGTGCGCATCGGCAGCGGAAATCAGGAAAAGAAACAGACGTACCTGTATCAGGAGCCGGATGAAAACAGCAAGAAAATCGGCGTGGTGACAAGGGACAGTCAGGGCGTTCGCGTCCTGAAGCATCTGGACAACGGATGGTCCCTGGTGGAGTGCTATTCCAGCTCCTTTCACGACACGAAGGTCAAAGCCTGGAATATCCTCGTGGATGGATATATCAAGACGGAGTATCTGACGCAGGTGGAGCCGAATCCCAATATGGGGATCGTCGTCGACAAGCTGACCCAGCGCCTGTATATCTTTCAGGACGGAAAGCTGCTGACCACGCTGCTGTGCTCCACCGGGCTGGTGCAGCACAACGGCACCAAGTGGCAGCCGTATAACGAAACCCGATCGGGCGAGTTTTTCCTGATGAGCAAGGTGGGGACGCTGAAGAGCGACCGGCTGCTCTGCGACATGGCCATCCGATTCAACAGCGGCGACATGGTTCACGAGGTGCCCCATGTCGTTCAGGGGGACGGGAAGACGAAAAATTACGGCAGCACCGAGCCGAAGCTGGGGACCAAGTGCTCCCATGGGTGTATCCGCGTTCAGCGATACAAAACCCCGGAAGGCATCAACATGGCCTGGATCTGGAGCCAGCTGAAAAGCGGAAGCCGGGTGAAATTTGTGATCTGGGAAGACTGGCAGGGGCGTCAGATTCCCACGCCATCGGCGGACACGGTGCTGTATTACAATCCCAACGGCGGGGACTATTACCATCGGGCGGAAAACTGCTATATGGCGAAGAAGGTTACCTTCTCCCCGTTTCTGTATTCCCAGCTGGAGGAGGAGCCCTTCGCAAAGCTGAAATTCTGCCCCTACTGCGGGCCGGCCCTGCGGGAATCCGACATCGCGGAAATCAATGCTCAATATGCCGAGGGGCTGGATCACGACGAGAATCTGACCAGGCTCCGCCAGGAGTATTATGAGTATCTGACGAAGTGACGAAAAAACCTGAAAAAATCCGAAAAACAGAGAAAAAGCCATCAAAAGCAACGAAACCGCGGGAAACCGCGGTTTTTTGACCTTTCATTACTTTGACTTTCTTTGACTTTGGATTATACTATAATCAGCGTTCGGGAGAACGGGGTGGCCAAAGACCACAGCCATGAAAAACAATCCGCCCCGCGCCGGGAAGGATCCGGCCGGGAGCTATTGAACGGAGGTTGAATATTATGAGTACTTTTCTTCCCAGCCTGTTTCGTGATAACCTGATGGACGTGTTCCAGGATTTTGACCGGGATTTCTTCCAGGGCTTCGGCCGGCCCGAGCATATGCTTTACGGAAAGCACGCGGACCGGATGATGAAGACCGACGTGAAGGAGACCGAAGTCGGCTACGAAGTGGACGTTGAGCTGCCGGGCTTCAACAAGGAGGAAATCACCCTGACCCTGGAAAACGGCAATCTGACCATCGCCGCCCAGAAGAGCCTCGAAAAGAACGAAGAGGACGACAAGGGCCGGATGCTGCGCAAGGAACGGTATGCGGGCTCCATGAGCCGGACTTTCTATGTGGGCGAAGCCGTGACCGAAGAGGACGTCAAGGCGAAGTATGAAAACGGCGTTCTGCGGCTGGAGATTCCGAAGAAGGATCCCGCCGCGGTGAACACGAAGAAGCAGATTCTGATCGGGTAATCCGAGAACAAATCCGGATCGGTTCCATTGAAACCCAGAGCCGGACGAAAGGATGACACGGAATCCGAAAAAGGGGCTGCCTCCCAATGATCCGAAAGGATCAGGAGAGGCAGCCCCTTTCACATGCAGGCGGATGCACCGGCCGAAGCAACCGTTTTACCCATGGCATACATCCGGGAGTTCTGTTCCGGCCGATGGAATTGCGGGAGAACAGATCATTGATCCGGATCTTTGCTGATGCTTTTCTTTCTCCGGCCGGTGATTTTTTCCAGGAGCACCGTGAGGGCGCCGATGACGAGGAAAATATAATAGGTGAAAAACCGCCAGACGAGCAGGGCCAGGCCGATCGTTCCGTTTTTGAAAATCCCGTTAAAATACAGCAGGAAGCCGCCTTCCTGGGCGCCGGAGGCACCGGGCAGGGGCGTATAGCTTGCGCTGATGAACAGGAGGGCGCTCAGCGTGAGCACCCGAAGGGGAGAAGTCCCGCTCTGACCGAAAGCGAAATAAACAAAGACCACGGATCCCAGCAGGCCGAGCAGACTGGCGCCGCTGCACAGCAGCTGAACCAGAATCCGGCCCACGCTGCGCAGGAGCATCATCATGGCCGTGTGATAAGTATCGAGCATTTCGGAAACCCGGGCCATGGCGGCCTCGCCATCCCGAACCAGGTGAATCTTCTCCAGAAAACGGATCAGCCCCTGGGCGAGCTTCTGTACCCAGACGCGCTTGAACGCGGCCAGCAGCACCACGGGAACGGAGGCGAAATTGATGACCCATCCGACGCGGACAAACCAGATAGCATCACCCAGCTGGGCATAAACAAAATCCCGATTGATCAGGAGCAGGACCAGGCTGATGAGGCAGGCCATGAACTGATTGCAGATGAAGCGGAGGGAAACGGCCACCGTGCCATACCCCACGGGAACCCCCGCTTTCCGAAGCGTATAAATCTGCATGGGCTGGCCCCCGGCGGAGCTGGGAGTGATGTTACAGTAATAATACCCAATCAGGGCGGAAAGCAGCGTTCGCCAGAGGGAGACGGCAAAGCCCTGCTTTCGCAGATAAATAAACGTCCCGAGGCTTTCGAATCCGACATAGGCGGCCCAGCAGAGCAGCAGGCAGCCGGTCCACCGCCAGTCCAGCCGGCTCAGGGCATCCCAGGCGTTGCCCATCTCCGGATTGCTGAAGGCAATGATGAAAACCACGGAGAGGGACAGCACGATGAAGCCTGCGCTGAGCCATTTTTTCAGCTTTGGATTCATGGCCTTCCCCCTTTCCTTCCTTCGTGAACGAGCGGTTCACGTCTGTCGAACTGTATTGTACCGTCTTTTGGGAATTCTGTCCAGCACTGACGCGGTTTTTGCGCGGGCGGGAGGTTCCCGGCGGGGTTTTCGGAATTGCAGAACAGGCAGCTTTTCGCTCAGGAAGGTTCCCGGCGGGAGTTTCGGAATTGCAGAACAGGCAGCTTTTCGCTCTGTGAAGGTTTCCGGCGGCTTTTTGCGGACTTTGGGGAAGCTTTTCAGAAACCCGGCTTTGTGATATACTGTTCGAGGTTTTTTGGATTGATGGGCAAGGAGATGGACGATTTCGCGGAAATGAGGGCAGAAAGGAAACAGCCGGAACAGGGAAAGAGCCCGGCCCGGGGAGAGCGGTCGGCGCGGGGGAGACAGACATATTTTGCCCACGAGCGCGAAGCGGAGTGGCTGCAAAATAGTCAACCGGCGCGAAAAGACAGAGGTGAACTGGCCGTCACAGAGGAGACGAAAAAGTGGTATCGGCTGGACAACGCCGCGCTGATTTTCCCGGCGATTATCCGGAGAAACTGGAATAATGTGTTCCGGGTTTCGGCGGAGCTGACAGAGACGATTGAGCCGGAGATTCTGAACCGGGCCATCGCGGATTTGCGACCGCGATTTCCGACATTCTTTGTCCGGCTGAGAAGCGGATTTTTCTGGTATTACCTGGAAAGCGCGGCGGAGACGCCACAGGCCTGTCCGGATTACGCTTATCCGCTGACACATATGAGCCGGAAACAGCTTCGAACCTGCTGTATCCGGATTCTCTATTTTCAAAACAGAATCGCTGCGGAATACTTTCATTCCGTGACAGACGGCACGGGGGGGCTTCGCTTTCTGGAAAACCTGGTCGCCCGCTATCTGACGCTGCGGGACGAAACCGTGGCGGCGCGGACCGGGGAGGGGGAGACCACCCGGTCAGCAGAAGAGGGCCCGGCAGAACAGACCGGGGAGGCGGAGACCGCCCGGGCAGCAGAGGAGGCCGCGGCGGAAGAGGCGCGGACGGCAGAGCAAACGGCGGTGAAGCAGACTGAGACGGAAACGGCGCAGACGACGGAGCAAACCGCGGCGAAAACGGCGGCGGCGCCGCTTTCGGGGCCGATTCTGGATTTATCCGAGCCGCCCAGGGCGGAGGAAACCCGGGACTGCTTTCTGCTGTGCGGGGCAGCGGGCACCGTGAGCCGGCGGGAAAGCAACGCCTATCGACTTTCCGGCACACCGGAGGCGGACGGATTCCGGCACATCGTGACGGGCATTGTTCCGACCGGGACGCTGCAGGAAAAGGCGAAGGCCCAGGGCGTCACCGTGACGGCCTATCTGGCGGCGGTGATGGGGGAGGCTGTGGCTGCTTTGCAGCGGGAGCGGCGGAGTGAGCGGCGGCAGAAGCCGATCAAGATTACGATTCCGGTGAATCTGCGAAAGGTTTTCGGGTTGGACACGCTGCGGAATTTCACGCTGGCAGTGAATATCGGATTTGATCCGCGGCTGGGACCTTATTCCCATGAGCAGCTTTGCAGGCTGATGTATCATCAGCTGGCGGCGGAGGTGATTCCCCAGCGGATGGCAGGGATGGTTTCCACGAATGTCAATCTGCAGCGGAACCTGATTCTGCGCCTGACACCGCTTGCCCTGAAGCGAATCGCCATGCGGCTGGTGTACGCTGTGAGCGGAGAGCGCAAGGGCTGCCTGAACATTTCCAATATGGGCAGGGTGGAGATGCCGCCGGAGATGGCAGAGCGGATTCGGCGAATTGATTTCGTGATCGGGGTTCAGTATTCCTATCCCAATAACTGCTCGGTGGTTTCCTGGCAGGGACGGACCTATATCAACATGATCCGGAGCATCCGGGAGGCGGAGCTGGAGCGGGTGTTTTTCTCCCGCCTGGTTGAACTGGGGATCCCTGTGGAGATTGAAAGCAACGCGCGGCGAGCGGAAACGGACGGGCCGCGGGAGCGCAGGGGCTGAA
>CADBLV010000242.1 GCA_902795555.1 uncultured Eubacteriales bacterium
CCCCCTCCTCGAGCTTCTATGTCTTCCTGACGGCCGATGGCGTTTCATAAGCTATTATCTGCTTTCTTACGGCCACGCCATATCTTCATGTTAAAACCAAATAACTCTACCGAACATGACAGATCATGCGTTATGGCGTAACGCTCTGCGGGTTTTCTCTACCTTGCAAGTGTTAAACTCGGGTTCTTACCAAAGGAACCATGTGCACATTAAAATATACAGGGAAAATATACCACACGTTCCCCGGTCATTGGAACCGGTTCATTGTATTTTAAGGAGATCGTAACAAAATCATCCCATCTGGTGCAACACCTGTAATGCCTGCGCTCTTTGGTTCCTCCAATTCGGTTTCTGTCCCCTGTCTGGCCTTTTCAGAGCAGCAGATTTTGGAGTACGGGATTTAATCTGAGAATTCGAAATTTGACAGAAAAAACTGTTCTGCCGGGATCATTTCGATGCAGCAGCCATCCACTGTCTGTTCTTTCTGTTCCGGATCCCGGGTTACGACGATCAGACGCCTGACTTCCTGCATATGCTTGCTCAACCGAACCAGGTTGCCAATTTCCCGCTGGGAAGTCTGGTCGTTCAGATCCAGGCAAACCTGAATGGCCATGCCTTGTTCCGGCAGATAAAAATCCACATCAATGCCTGTCTTTTCAGATTTTAGAAAATATACATCCTCCCCGAATTTCCGGTTCAGCTCCACCGCTGTAAGATTCTCCAGGAGGATTCCCTCCTTGTTGGTCAGAAACAAACCCAGGATCCCATTATCGGATATATAATACTTGGGTGTGCTTTCCCGCTCACTGAATTTGGAAAACCAGTTTCTGATCGGAAACAGTAAATAGGATTCCTCCACGAACTGCAGATAATCGATCACGGAATCTTTGCTGATCTTTACGCCAATCCCGTTCAACGCGCCATGCAGTTTTGAATAAGATATTTCGTCCTTGACAGTCTCGGCAATCTTTTTGATCAGCATCTTCATTGCATATTCGTTCCGGATCCCGTGGCGGCTGATGATATCTCCCTGCAAAACCTTTTGATACACACTGCTGATATATTCCCGCTTATTCATGTATTGCAGCGATTCCGGTAATCCGCCTTCTCTGAGAAAAGCATCCAGCGCAGTTACAATCTTTGCTCTGGATTTTGTTGACGTCATGTCCTTCTCTGTATGAGCAATATCACGCGCCGTCAGATATTCTGAAAAAGAATACGGCCAGATTTGTTTTGTCAGGTATCTTCCGCCTAAAGTTGTCTCGATTTCCCGGCTGAGCATTTTTGCGTTGCTTCCGGTAATGCATACGTGTTCCTTCGAATCAGCCATTCTTCTGGCGAACTTCTCCCAACCGGAAATGTTCTGAATCTCATCCAGAAAAAAATGACCCGGAAGATAGCTCAATTCGCTCTGAACAGCAACAATGTCGTTGAAATCAGCAGTTGTAAATCCAATCAGCCGCTCATCCTCAAAATTAATATAGATAATCTGTTCCCACTGCACGCCGTTCTTTGTCATCTGGCGGATCAGGTGGTGAAACATGGTAGATTTTCCCGCACGCCGAAGTCCAGTCAGGATATAGTCAGCGTGCGGTTCAAATGTATACATATCTCTCGGAATGATTTTCGCATTTCTGATCACCTCATGCTGATCAAGAATGACCTGCTTCAATACTTCGTGATTCATTTCCTCCACCTCCTCACCAGGATGATACCACATAAAACTGTTTTTGTCGATCATATTCGACAAATTTCTTTCTTTTTGTCGATCATAATCGACAATTTTACCTGTTTTTGTCGATTATATCCGTCAACATTGCTTTTCCTTATTTTTCCTTGCATTTTATCCGTCGGACAGGTTATACTGATAGCAAGAGGAAGGAATTTCCAATCATATTGCAGCGAAAGTAGGAAAAAGTATGAAAACAAGACGACTGACCAAAAAAGAAATGTGGATCTTCGCCGTAGGGCAGCTGGGCTGGTCCATTCTGGGCGGCATCATCAACACCTGGCTTGTCACCTTCTATCTGCCGACCCAGAGCTCTGTCGAGGCCGGCGCGAAGTTCTATGTGCCCACAGGCCTGGTGATCTTCGGGGTGCTGACGGTGCTGGGGCTTATCACCTTTGTCTGCCGGATCTTTGACGCGGTGACGGATCCCTGGATCGCATCCCTCTCTGACAGGAGCAAAAATCCGAAAGGCCGTCGCATCCCGTTCATGCAGAAGGCGGCGATCCCCTTCGCCGTGATCACGGTGCTGGTGTTCTTCGCGCCGGTGGAGGGCATCAGCGGCATCAACATCGCCTGGGTTCTGATCTTCCTGATTCTGTTCTATCTGTTCATGACCATGTATTGCACGCCGTATAACGCCCTGATCTCCGAATTCGGGCAGACACAGGAAGACCGGATGTACATCTCCACGGCGATTTCGCTGACCTTCTTCTTCGGAACGCTGATCGCCTATCTGCCCTTCATGTTCGCGGCTCCCCTTCGCCAGTTTGTTTCCTATGAATGGAGCTATCGGATCTGGTTCATCGTTCTGGCTGTGATCGCGCTGATCTGCATGCTGGTTCCGGTTTTCAAGCTGAAGGAAACCGACTTCGTGGAAGCAAAGCCCAGCGAGAGCAACGCGCTCAGCAGCCTGACAAACACGTTCAAAAACGGGAACTTCCGCCGCTTCGCCCTGTCCGATATCGCTTACTGGATCGGGCTGACGCTGTTCCAGACGGGCCTTCCCTTCTTCGTGAAGGTCTCCATGCAGCTGGATGAATTCTACACAACGGTGTTCCTGGGCGGGATGACGGTTCTCAGTGCCTGCTTCTATCCCTTCGTATCCAGGCTGGTGGCGAAGCACGGAAAGAAGAAGCTGGTGATCATCGGGTTTCTGGGCCTGGCCCTGGCCTATGTGATCACGGCGCTGATCGGCGTCGTGCCCGTTCTGACAGGAATGATTCCCGGCGTTCTGATTGTGATCATCGCCGCCTTCCCCATGGCGCTGCTCGGCATCATTCCGCAGGCGATCGTGGCTGACGTGGCGGAGGAAGACGCGATTCTGACCGGAGAGAAGCGAGAAGGCATGTTCTTCGCCGCCCGCACTTTCGCCATGAAATTCGGTCAATCCATCGCCATGCTGGTGTTCACGTCCCTGGCTGTGCTGGGCACGACCCAGGATCTGACCAGCAATGACCTTACAGCTTCCCCCACAGGCCTGCGCATCGTGGCGATCGTGGCGGTCTGCTTCTGTGTTCTGGGTGCTGTGCTGCTGGGAACCTATGACGAAAAGAAGGTCATGGATGTAATCGAAAAAGAGAAGAAGTGATTGCCGCTTCCGGAAACAGCAGCCGTCGGGCTGTGTGGAAGCTATCACGCTGCCGGTAAAATATAATCACGCGTTGACGTGAAAAGAAGCGCCGTCCCAATCGGGGCGGCGTTTTCCTTTTGCTTTGATGCAATTTACGGATCCGATCGGAGGCTTTCTCCGAATCAGAAGCTGTAAGAATCCTTGATGGTGATATCCTTGTAGCGTTTCATTCCGGTTCCGGCAGGAATGAGCTTGCCCAGGATGACGTTTTCCTTCAGGCCGATCAGCGGATCCACCTTGCCGCGGATGGCGGCTTCGGTCAGCACGCGGGTGGTCTCCTGGAAGGAGGCGGCGGAAAGGAAGCTTTCCGTGGCCAGGGAGGCCTTGGTGATGCCCAGGAGGATACGCTTGGCGATGGCGGGGGTACCGCCTTCCATAATCGCCTTCCGGTTGGCTTCCTCAAAGCGGAAGATGTCCACCAGGGAGCCG
>CADBLV010000243.1 GCA_902795555.1 uncultured Eubacteriales bacterium
CATTTCCGGCTGGTTTGAAACCGTCCGGGAACGCACCGAAGAAATCCTGACCGGTTATTACATGACGCCCACCAATCAGCCGGATCCTAACAATCTGCGATGGAGCAATGTCATCTGCGATCTCATGGTGCCCCAGCGGACGATCCTGGGTGGATGGTGTATGACCATTCCGTGCTTTTATCTGCTGGATGCGGTTTATCGTCCCCGAAAGCGGGATCCGGAAAACGGTCCCCGGGGGCTGGTGCTGCTGGGCGTTTGGGCGGGGGTCCTGCCTATGATTCACACACACAGCTTTCTCGCCCTGGCGCTGGCCTCTCTCGGAGCGATGGCCTATGATCTGATTCATGGGGATCCCGACGTGCTGGCTGTGAGACGAAAACGGGTACATATTCTGATTCCTTATCTGTGCTACGGGGGCATTGCCGCTGTGCTCAGCGCGCCGCAGCTGATTTTCTTCACCTTCGGTCAGACCTTTCAAGGCAGCAATCACAGCTTTCTGTCCTGGCAGTTCAACTGGGTGAACAATTCTGGCGGCCGGGGGATGCGGGATCTGTATCTCTGGTTCTACATCAAGAATATCGGCCTGCCATTCCTGATGCTGCTGCTGGCGCTGATTGAGCGCAAGCCCCGAAACAGACGGATTTTTGCCATGGCCCTGCCCATCATCCTGGCGGCGGAGTTCATTCGGTTCCAGCCCAATGAATATGACAACAACAAATTATTCTATCTGGCCTGGCTGCTTTGCTGCATGGTGGTGGCGGACTGGTGCTGCGACATCTGGCGGCGTTTGAAGGGCCTCCGGGGCAGGGGCGTTTTGGCCGCGGTTACGGCGGTGGCTGTGTTTCTGAGCGCAGGGTTGACCATCTGGCGAGAGTGCCGGTCCGACTATGTGGCATTCGGCAGGGGATCGGTGGAAGCGGGGGAGTATGTCCGGGATCATACGCCGGCGGATGCGGTGTTTCTGACCGGAACCCAGCACTTGAATCCTGTCTGTTCCTTGGCGGGGAGAGAGATTGTCTGCGGGCCGGATTTGTGGCTCTATTGGCATGGCTTTGATACCCGGGAGCGTCAGGCGGAAATTGCTGCGTTCTATGAGGAACCGGAGAAAAACCGGGAGATTCTGGAAAAATACGGGGTCGGGTATATCTATGTTTCCTCCTATGAACGCAGCAGCTATCAGGTGGACGAGGAAGCCTTTGAGCGACTGTTCGTGAAAACATTCGAAAACGAAGAAGCGACGGTTTATCGGGTTCGGAATGAATCAGTCCGGGACGATACGGCCGTGCGGGAACAGGACGAAAAAAAGGATTCACAGACAGGGGAAATGGTGATATAATGTCCGAAAAGGGCCGAAAATGGCCGGAATGTGAATCGTTATTCAAACAAGGACAGGAGGAGAAAAACGTATGAAGAAGACCTCGAACATCGTGATGGCGATCCTGGGTGTGCTGGCTGTCGTATTTGCGATTCTGTTCCTCACGGGAAATGGCGCGAAAGACACGCTGACGAAGGAGAAGGATGCTCTGACGGCTCAGGTGGAACAGCTGACGGCGGATGCGGCAAAGGCCGCGGATGACGTGAAAGCGGCGGTGGCGGAGAAGGATGAGCTGACCGCGAAGGTGGACACGCTGACGGCGGATGCAGCGAAGGCCGCGGAAGACGCAAAGGCGAGCCTGGACGCCGCGGTGGCGGAGAAGGATGCCCTGGCCGTGCAGGTGGGTACGCTGACAGCGGAGAAGGATGAGCTGACCGCGAAGGTGGACACGCTGACGGGGGAAAAGGATGAGCTGGTCGCGAAGGTGGAAACGCTGACGGCGGATGCGGAAGCCTCCTCGACGGAGAAAACCGGTCTGGCGGCGAAGATTGAAAGCCTGACTGCTGATGCAGCGAAGGCTGCTGAGGACGCGAAGGCTGCGCTGGCCAGCGCGGCCAGCGAGGCTCAGGCGAAGCTGGATGCACTGACAGCGGATGCGGCCAAGGCCGCGGAAGACGCGAAGGCGAGCCTGGAAGCGGCGGTAGCGCAGAGGGATGAGCTGACCGCTCAGGTGACCGCGCTGACGACGGAAAAGGAAACGCTGACTGCGAAAGTGGAAGAGCTGACAACAAGCGCGGCCAAGGCTGCGGAAGACGCGAAAGCGGCGCTGGACGCGGCAGTAGCGGAGAAGGATGAGCTGGCTGCGAAAGTGGATGAGCTGACAACAGGCGCGGCCAAGGCTGCGGAAGACGCAAAAGCGGCGCTGGATGCGGCGGTGGCGGAGAAGGATACCCTGACTGCTCAGGTGAGCGCGTTGACAGCGGAGAAGGATCAGCTGACCGCCAAAGTGGAAGAGCTGACGACGGATGCCGCCAAGGCGGCGGAAGATGCGAAAGCGGCGCTGGATGCGGCAGTGGCGGAGAAGGACGCCCTGGCCGCGCAGGTGAGTACGCTGACGGAAGATAATGAAAAGCTTAAGAAGCAGACCGATTATGCCAATATGAGTCTGGAGGATTTCCAGGGGCTGGTGGATCAGATGAAAGAATCGCTTGAGAAGCTGGGATATAAGCTGGAATGGGTGAATGTGGACAATTCGGCGAAGTAAAGGATTTATTCCGACACAGGCACCATCTGTTGCAACGGAAATCATCATCATGTTCTCAATCTCCCATGGACCAATGAGCCATGAAACGTACTTTCAAACTTGATCACTCTTTCAGACGCCGGGCATCAGCCCGGCGTCTGATCGTATGGATACCTGCATTTTCGGATGCTTTCCGGCCGTGGGCGTCAGCCCGCGACTGATTTTTTGTATACTTGCATTTTCGGGGGATATGGAATACAATAAAGTGATATGGCGGGAAGATGGTTTTACGCTTCGGAAGGCCGGCTGCCCGCGACCCCGTAAGGAGGTTGTTTCACCATGAAGGTTGTATTGCTCAAGGATGTTAAAAACATTGGCAAGCGGGACGAAATTCTGAATGTCAGCGATGGCTATGCGCGGAATTTCCTCTTTCCTCAAAAACTGGCGGCGGAAGCCACGCCCGGCGCGCTGAAGGAAATCAGCCGGAAGCGGGCTGCTCAGGATGCCCGGGAGGCGGAACAGCGGGCAGCGGCGGAAGCCAGGGCGGCTCAGCTGAAAAACAAGGTCATTACCCTGAATGTGAAATGCGGCTCTCAGGGACGGCTGTATGGCAGTGTTACGGCGGCTGAGGTGGCCGAGGCGCTGGAGCAGCAGCATGGGATTCAGGTGGACAAGCGAAAGCTGGACATCGGGGAGCCCATCAGGGAAGTGGGTGTACGGGAGATCACTGTATGGCTATACAGTGGGGTGACCACTCGGATGAAGCTGGATGTACAGCCGTTGGCGAAATAACGCGAAAACGCGAAATGATGAGGGCAGGGAATGGAAATCCGGGATGAAATGACAGGCGTTACGCCGCCGAACAGCACGGAGGCGGAAGTCAGTGTTCTGGGCGCGATGCTGCAGGACGGCAATGCCGTTCTCAAAGCGGTGGAGCGGCTGAAACCGGAGGATTTCTATCTGGCGGAACATCAGGAAATCTATTCCGCCATGCTGGCGCTGAATCAGGCGCACAGCCCGATTGACCTGACAACCGTGGACGCGGAGCTGGCCAGGCGGGGAACGCTGGAAGGGATCGGCGGCACAGCTTATCTGATCCGGCTGACTGCTCAGGTGCCGACCACGGCGAATGTGGAGGCGTACATTTCCCTGACCCGGGAAAAGAGCACCCTGCGCCGGTTGCTTGGAGCGGCCCGGGGCATCAGTCAGTCCTGCTACAGTCAGATGGAGCCCGTGGAGGACATCCTGGGACATGCGGAAAAGGCGATCTTTGATATCGTCATGGATCGGGGAAGCGGCGACACACTGAAGCCGGTAGGTGAGGTTCTGCTGAACACCTATGAAGAGATTGAGGAGCTTGCGCGGCTGAAAGGCGAAATCGCCGGGGTGCCGACGGGCTTTCTCGATCTGGACAACCTGCTGACCGGGATGCACGGGGGTGAGCTGATTGTCATCGGAGCCCGGCCGAGCATGGGGAAAACGAGTTTCGCCATGAACATTGCTGAGCATGCGGCGCTGAACCGGGGAAAAACCGTGGCGGTTTTTACGCTGGAGATGCCCCGCGAGCAGATCGCCATGCGAATGCTGTGCAGCGATGCGCGGGTAGACATGCAGCGGGTGCGCAAGGGAACGCTGACCGACGGAGACTGGCTGCATCTCGCTGAGAGCCTGGGGCCCCTGGCAGCGGCGCCTTTGTATATCGACGACACGGCAGGACTTACGCCTACTCAGCTGCGCAGCCGATGCCGTCGGCTGATGATGGAACACGGGCTGGATTTGGCGGTGATTGATTATCTGGGACTGATGCGGGGAGACGGAAAGAATGAGAACCGCCAGCTGGAAGTGAGCGAAATCAGCCGTCAGCTGAAAGCGATTGCGCTGGAATTGAAGATTCCGGTGGTGGCCTGTGCACAGCTGAGCCGCGCCAACAAAGACCGGATTGACAAGCGGCCGGTGCTCAGCGATCTGCGGGATTCCGGAAGTATTGAGCAGGACGCGGATGTGGTGATGTTTCTGCATCGGGAGGAGTATTATAACCGGGATACTGAGGACAAGAATATCGGCGAGGTGATTGTCAGCAAACAGCGGAGCGGCCCGCTGGGAACGGTGAAGCTGGCCTGGCTGAGCGAAT
The DNA here is from genome assembly GCA_902795555.1 of uncultured Eubacteriales bacterium. Next base: position 4,690 of record CADBLV010000243.1, read on the forward strand.
ATACGACCTTTGCAAATCTGGCGAGGGAGCCGGCAGGCGGTGCGCAGGCGCCGTTTTAAGGAGAGACCGATTTGCATTCGCGATCCGGGACCGCGGGAGCGAATCGGGAACAGTTTACCAAACGGAATAACAGACGTGAACCTGCGGTTCACAGAGGAGCTGAATGGAACAGTTGATGGTAAGTCAGATGCAGAAGGATCTGCGATATGAGGGCTTCTTGCTGATTCGGTCCAGTGAACGGCGGAAGGATGTCCGGGGAAACGAATATGTGGATCTGACCCTCTGCGATCGGTCTGGAGAGATCAATAGCAAGATCTGGAACTGGGATCCGGGAAAGGAACCGCCGGCCGGCGGAAAAGTGATCTGGGTTCGCGGACTGGTGCAGGAATATAACGGACGGCTGCAGCTGCGGATTGAAAAATGGCGGGAGATAACGCCGGAGGATTCGGTGGACATGCGGGAGCTGGTGCCATGCGCTCCCCGGCCGCCGAAGGAGATGTGGGCCGAGATTCAGCAAACTGTGGACAGCTTTGAAAGCCGGAAGCTTCAAACCGTTGTGCGGGAAATGCTGCGGGGAGCGGAGGAGAAGCTGATGTGGTTTCCGGCGGCAAAGCGGATGCACCATGCGGAGCGAAGCGGGCTTTTGCATCATACGACGGACATGCTGAAGGCTGCGGAAGCCATCTGCGTGATCTATCCCTGGCTTCATCGGGACCTGCTGTTGGCAGGGGTGATTATTCACGATTTGGGCAAGCTGGAGGAGCTGAAAAGCGACGAGGTCGGAAACGTGAGTGATTACACGCGCGAAGGCCAGCTGATCGGCCACCTGGTGCAGGGTGTTGCCAACCTCCGGGCTGCGGCGGAAAAGACCGGAGTCACCGGGGAAGTGGTGACGCTTCTGGAGCATCTGCTCATCAGTCATCATGGAGAGATGGAATACGGAAGCCCAACGCCGCCGATGTTTCCGGAGGCGGAAGCATTGCGTTGGATTGATATGATGGATGCCCGAATGAACGCCATGAAGAGCGCTCTGGATCGGACGCCGGAGGGCGCATTCAGCGAGAAGGTGTATACCCTGGATCGGCGGGTATATCATCCCCGGTATACGGACGACGCGGAATAAGGGTAAAAGGTGGCGCGTCAGGATCAACCGGGGAAACACGAAATCAGTATGGAATCAGAACGGTGCTGTTAACGGAAACGAAACCAGAACGGAGGGATTCAACAATGAAGAAGACGGATTGGTCAAAGCGGATGAAGATGCGGGTGCTGTGCCTGGTGCTGGTTCTCTGCGCAATGGTGATGACGGGATGCCAGCAGAAGGAAACATTCCCGAATCAGCCGAATCCGGACGGATCGGCCGGCCAGAGTGCGCAGACGGCAACCGTGTCCGGCGAAGCACAGCAGCTCTTCACAGACACAGAGGTGACTGCCGGAGACAATTCGGGCTCCGGAATCAACTATGATGACGGAAGCTACGATCCGGCCAGCGAAGAAGGCGGAGATGAGGAGGAAGTGCTTCTGACCGGCAATGTGCTGACTCCGGCGCCTACCATGTACAGCGAATATGCCGGAGCTACGCCGGTGCTGATCGATCCGATTGACAAGCCGACGCCCACGCCGCTGCCGACACTGAATTTTTCCTTTGCCAAATATGAGGCGCCTCTTCTGCATATGACTTTTGAGGCGCCCACGGGATGGACCCAGGAAGCTACTGGCAACGATACCTTCACTCTGACGAATCCGGATCCTGCGATGGACTGGAAGGCGCAGCTGATTATTCGGGCGGTGCCCGTGGCAAAACAGTATAATAAAAACGACCTGGTGAAGGAAGTTACCGGGATGATGGAAACAATCCGCGGGGAAGGGTTCAAGAAGTTTGAAACCAGCAAGACCGCAGGCCGCGTGTTCCTGAACAGTGACGGAGTGTATGCCAATTATAACGGCACAACCGATGAGGGCGTGAAGATGGGCGGACGGATTATCGCCGCCTGCGTGGATAAGACACTGTACATTCTGCATGTGACGTTCCCGGCAGGTTATCGGGAATATTACATCTCCAAGGTTTATGATGGCTTCCGTCATTCCGTGAAGCTGGGCGGAACCCTGGAGGCGACCGAAGCTCCGGCCGGCAATTGATCTGACAGGAAAAAGACGGAACGGGAGGGAGGGATCCCTTTGTGTTCCGCCGGGGAGGTTATACAAAGGAAATGAAAAGAACGGATCGCGTACTTTGTCTGCTGATAGCGGCCGTAATGGCGGCAATGATATTTCCGGGGGTGCTGCTCGGGGGAGAAGGAACCGCGAAGGCGGGGGCAGTCAGCCTTCGGGTAACCTTGCGTGGGGAAACCGCGACGGGGGAAACGATTCCTCTGGAAGGCAGTTTCCGGATTTGGCAGGACGGCAGGGAGTGCGGGACGATCCGGTCAGGAGAGGACATTCTGAACCTGGGCAGCGGGGAACATCTCCGGATCGAACCGATTCCGGAGACGATGTCTCCCGGATGGGATCTGCAGGAAGCCTATCAGACGCTGGAAACCCTTGCGGCCGGAGATCATACGATTGAGATCATTCTGAAACCTTATCGTGGCCCGGAAACGGATTCCCGGAAAGCGTCTGCACAGACGGATGACGCGAACAACGGCGGATCAGAGGATGGAGCCGGCTTTGCCGCAGACGGTGAAACCGGTCGCCTGGCGGAAGACGGAACCGACAGCACTTCTGACAATTCAACCGATTCACTGAATCAGGATGCCTCCGGCGAGGAAGAGCCGGTGGCCCGGGCGGATCATACGCCTACCATGGGGCCGACACCCGAGCCGACGCCCGGACCAACGCCGGTGGCGGAACTTGCGGCAGTTCACGATGAAAACGGCGGATCCGTTTGGGTCAATGTGTATCTGGATAAGAACGGAAACGGCGAACAGGGTAATTATGAGGACGGTATCCGGGGCGTGACGGTGGTGCTGGAAAGCGAGGACGGGACGCCTCTGGCCCGACAGGAGACAGACGCGGACGGGCGAATTGCCTTTGAGAAAATTCCGGAGGGAAGCTACCGGCTGCGCTGCTGGGCCCCTGAGAAACGGTGTTACAGCAAAAAGGGAAAGGCGGACAGCCTGACTGCCAACTGCATGGAGCCTTCAGGAGAGGAAGAAGGCGTCAGCGAGTCGTTTCGGGTGCGTTCCGGCGCTTTGGTGGAACGGGGAATCGGCCTGATGCCGGCTGTCCGCATCAGCGGAACCTGCTGGATGGAGGATGTGGCGGAAGGCATATACAGGGATGGTGAAAGCGGCATCGCCGGGGTGAAGATCACTCTGGACGGAGTGAAAAACGGCCTGCATTACGAAACTGTCAGCAGGGCGGACGGAACCTATTCCTTCGACCGGGTGAAGCCCGGCGGATATACCCTTACAGCCTGGACGCCTGAGGGAATGATGTTCACACGGTACAGCGTCAAGGGAGGAAATCGGCGTTCTATCATCACCCGGGAGGGAGCTACCAAAGGCACGCGTAATCTGGATGCAAGTGACGGAGACGACATGTCTGAGCAGAACATCGGCTTCGTCTGGGCCGGGGGCATCAGAGGAATGTGCTTCGTAGACGCGAATTACAACGGCCTTTATGACGAGGGCGAGGCCCCGGTGAAGGGCGTCAAAATTGCAATCGGCAAAGAAAACGCGGAAAAGGAAACTGCTGCGGTGAAAAGCGGGGAAGACGGAACCTTTACGATTCCCAGCCTCCGCGGCGGAAAATATCGGGTACGGGTGGTGCTGCCGGACGACGGCAGCGAGTTCAGCCGAGTGGTGTCTGTGCCCGAGGGCAATCATTTCGCGGCCCGGGCCGGGCGGCGGGAAAATTTCTGGAATGATTTTCAGCTGGCAGATATGGAAACCCGAGAGGTGAATGTCGGCGTGATCTATCCGGCCACCGTCAGCGGAACCGTGTATATGGACGACGATTTCAGCGGAACCAGATCGGGGAAGGAAAAAATCGTCGGTGGATTCAATGTCACCCTTCTGGATGAAAAGGGCCGGTCCGTCGGCAGCGATAAGTCAAATGTGAAGGGCGTTTATGAAATCACGGGCGTGGTTCCCGGAGAATACACCCTGCATGCCACGGCCCTGAACGGATACGCTTTCACGAAAACCGGGGAAGGCAGTGTCCTCGGAAATCTGGGCGGCGGAGAAGGCGAGAGCTCGCCTTTCCGCGTGGAGAGCGGAGACAGGCTGAAAGGGCTGGATATCGGGATGATCCTTCCCGGGACGGTGGAAGGCGTGGTTTTTGCGGATCGGAATGACGACGGAATCATGCAGGCGGACGAAGGCGGGCTGTCCGGCGCTGTTGTAAAGCTGATGAGTGAGGAAGGCGAAAACTTCCGGGTTGTGATTGGCGCGGACGGGCGTTTTGTGTTCGACGCGGTGATGCCCGGACGGTATTATCTCGCTTACGAGCTGCCTGCGGGGGCGGTGTTCGCTTCCGTGCCGAACACGATTTCCGGCGGGAACACGATCACGTCTGATGGTACTGCGGCGGAAAAGACGGAAGACAGCACCGGGATGACATCGGCAGGTTCATCGGGGCTGACCGGCCGGGGTGACTGGTTTGATTTCCCCACCGGCGGCCATGTGCAGGCGCCTCTTTGCGGGGCGCTGACATTGGGAAGCATCCGTGCCGCAGCCTTCCGGGATCCGAACGGAAACGGCGTGATGGACGCAGGAGAAACAGCGGTTTCGGGGATGAAGATGATCTGGACACCGGAAAGGGCCGGGCTGGAGGAGCTGAGTGCGACCAGCGGCACAGACGGTCTGATGGAAATCACCGGGATCCGGCCGGGAGAATGGACTGTCACCTTATGCTGTCCGGATGGCACGGTGATGACGCGGGCAGCATGGGTTCAGGGTACACTGCCGTTGAAGAGCGGGGAGACGAACCAGACGATCCGTGTGAACGCAGCCATGGGTCAGGAATGGAACAGCGGAACCATTGGCTGTGCTGTGCCTGCAGGTCTTGCGGGCGTGGCCTGGCTGGATGAGAATAATAACGGCCTGATGGACGAAGGAGAGGCACGGCCGGCGGGATACCGCCTGACTGTGGTGGACGAGCGGGATAGCAGCGTCTTCGCGGAACTGGTGACGGATGAGCAGGGTGTCTTCCAGAGCAGCGGGATGGTTCCCGGAAGCTATACGCTGATGATGGTCACGGCGAACAACCTGGCCGCGGCGAAGGATGGAGACAGCACGTTCCATGCGGAGGATCTGACCGACGGAAGCCATGCACTGGTTCAGCGCGGTGTGGTCCTGACGGAAGGAGATGCCCGGAGCGATTTGCGGCTGGGGTTTGTGCGATACAGCCGTCTGGACGGAACGGTCTGGATGGATCGGGGCGGCGAGGTGGAGTCCCTGGCGGGAGCTTTGGTAACACTGACGGATGGAAACGGCAATCCTCTGGCATCTATGACAACCGGGGCGGACGGGCGATTTGGATTCATGCGCCTGATGCCCGGAACTTATCGGGTGGAAGCGGAACTGCCGGCCGGATGTGTAGTGGTGGAGCCGGGAGACGCCCGCCTGGCTGAAGGACTGGTGTCCATCGCGAAGGAAACCAACAGCCGCCACGGGGTTTCCGGGGATATCGCCGTGGTCATGGGGAAGGATCTGGCGGAGATGAATGTGGGTGCTGTGCTTCCCGGTGCGGTCGGCGATCTGTGTTGGCTGGATCTGGATGGGGACGGTCTTCAGGGAATGGGCGAAGGCGGTATACCCGGCGTGAAGATCGAGCTGATGCGGGATGGCACGGTCATCGCGGAAACGGTGACGGATCAATATGGATTCTATCGCTTTGAGGATGTGTATCCGGCAACTTACACGCTGGCCGTGACGCCGCCTTCGGAAGTCCGGCCCACCAGACAGGGCGTGAGGCCGGCGTTGATCAATTCAAAGCTGCGGGAAGAGGACTCCGCCCTGTGCGAAACCGTGGCTTTTGCGGTGGAAAGCGCTCAGGCAAATTATGATGTGGATATCGGGTTTGTCTGCCGCGCCCCCGGCGTTTATCCTCCGGGGTATGGCAAAGGAAAGAAGCAGAACTGGGCGAACCGCTGACGACCGCCGGTGGCGGAAATTTCGTCAGCGGTGAGGTCAACCGAAACGAGCGAGCTGTCCTGTGGACAGTCGCGACGATTGAGGTTGCGGGGAACGAAGTGAGTGGTGCCCCAGTGGGGCATTCGCCGAAGGCGAAAACGAACTGAGTGAGTCCTGCCGCGCGCGGTGCGCGAGAGACGCGACTGCGTCTCCGCGGTGCGTGTGCGAATCA
>CADBLV010000244.1 GCA_902795555.1 uncultured Eubacteriales bacterium
CGGGCGCTGAAAGGCCGGATGCGGCTTGCGTTTCAGTCAAGAGGAGCGCCGGTTTCAGGATTGGCGGAGCAGATATGCACCATTCCGGGAGTTGAACGGATCGCCGTCGAAGGTACCGATCTGACCAACGGATGGGGCCGTTTTTATGACGGAATATGCTCATGTCTCCCGGATCGGGAAGGCGTGAGGATTTATCATCTTCCGCAGCCGGTCATGGATACGCCGGGGAAAACGATGCAGCTAAAGCAGATGGGCGGAGGGGTCATGCTTCCGGACAGGGTGAAAAGTCCGGACGATATCGCTCCCCTGTTCGCCTGTATGATCGCATTCGCGGCAGCATCGAAACCGGCGGCAGCAGAGCGGAAAATCTATGAATCCGCTTATGCAAACGGATCAGAATTAACGTTTATCTAACAGAAAGGGGGCGGGCCGATGCCCGGAATCCTTGAGCGATGGCGGATGTTGTTCCGCCCGCAGATGATCAAATTCAGCTTCGGGCCGGATGCTCCGGTTCAGGTGCTTAATCTGACAGCGAGAAACCTTTACAACAGCCAGGATAATCTGGCTGCTGTTATCAATTTTCTGTCGAATTCTATCGCACAGCTGCCATTGAAAGTGTACAGGCGCGGGGCGGAGGATCAACGCAAGAGAGACCGCGAAAGCGTCGCGGCGAAACTGCTTTGGAGACCGAACAGCGATCAGACGGAATATGAGTTTGTCAGAGCGCTTGCGACAGAATATTACCTGTTCGGGTGTGTGTATGTCTGGATTCTGCCTGATCCTGACAGCGAAAGCGGATATCAGGCGCGGATTGTTCCGACGGAATGGATCACAAACACAGAGCGAGAAAACAATTACGCGCCGAATCAGATCACAGTGACGGCGGGTAACTATGGAACCATAGAGATTCCGCGAACGGAGTTTGTCCGATTCTGCACCTATTCTCCGGGGAACCCCTGCGGATATGTTTCGCCGGTTTCAGCGCTCCGGCAGACATTGGAGGAACAGATTCAGGCGGGACGATTCCGGAAAGAGCTGTGGAAATCATCCGGACGTTTGAACGCTCAGATTGTAAGGCCGAAAGACGTCGCGCCGTGGACGCCGGAAACGAAAAAGAAGTGGGTTGAGGCTTTCCGGGAAGCATGGAGCGCGGGCGGCAGCAAGGCCGGAGCTATTCCGCTGATGGAAGACGGCATGGAGATTAAAACATTCAATGCGTCTTTTAAGGAACAGCAGTGGGTTGAATCGGTGAAGCTGTCGCGGGAATCTGTCGCAGCGGCATACAGGATCAATCCTTCCCTGGTATGGCACAGCGACACGCAGACATACGCCAGCAGCAAAGACAATGCGCGGGCGCTTTATGCGGAATGTCTGGGGCCTGATTTGCAGATGATTCAGCAGCGGATCAACGCTTTCCTGCTGCCGATGATCGGGGCGGAGCCGGGAACCTATGTCGAATTCGATCTGACGGAAAAGCTGAAAGGATCCTTCGAAGAACGGGCCAGCATCCTGCAAGCGTCCGTCGGCGGGCCGTGGCTGACACGGAACGAAGCTCGCCGGGACAATAACCTCCCGCCTGTGGAAGGCGGCGACGAACTGATTGTACCGCTGAACGTCATCACAGGCGGACAGGCCAGTCCGCAGGATTCACGGCCACAGGCGGACGGACTGGTTCATATCTGCTCATGCGGAGAACACCATGCGAAAGCAAAGGCGGAAGAGGAAACCGTCAATACAGGTGTTTCTCAGAAAGAGCAGGACGAAGTGGCAGATCTGCTGGAAAAGTTCTTCCGGCGCCAGGCGAAAAGCATCATTCCGAAGCTCGGAGCGGATGCGGATTGGTGGAACGCGGACAGATGGAATAAAGAACTGGCCGATGATCTTGAACCGGTTCTGAACGAAATCGCCGTGAATCACGGGGAACTGATGGCAAAGGCCATGGGGAGCGAGTTCGTTAAAGACCTGATCGTCAACTACCTTCGGAAGATGGCGGAGGCCAGGGCGGAGATCATCAACGAACAGACCCACGAGGTGATTCAGGAAGCCATTGACAGCACGGAAGACGGAGAAGACCAAGCAGATCAGGCGAACGAAGCCATGCGAAAACGAATCAGTTTTGACGCAATCCTGCTGGGGTCGATGCTTTCGAAAAATACTGCCGGATGGAGTACCGAAGAGGCTGTCAGGCAGGGCCGGAGCCAAGGCATAAAAAAACGGGTTTACAAAGAATGGGTCACAGGCGCGAACGCCAGAGAATCCCACGCGGCCATGAACGGCGAGCGGGTTTTGATTGATGACAGATTTTCCAACGGTGCAAACTGGCCGGGTGATGATTCGCTGAGTCCGGATGAATCCTGCGGGTGCAACTGCTCGACGCGGGTGATCATCGTTGAAGAATGAGAGGTGAATAATATGCAGACAAAAGATTTTCCCGTCCAGTATAAGGACGAAGGAACCGGAAGCATTGAAGGTTATGCTTCCACATGGATCAGAAAGGCGGACAGCTGGGGCGATGTTGTCGCGAGGGGTGCTTTCAAAAAGACCCTTGCGGAACGCTGGAACGGCGGGAAGGGTATCCCGTTCCTGTGGGCGCATCAGATGGACAACCTGAAGAGCTTCATCGGAAAGGCGGTCGCTGATGAGGATGAAAAGGGACTGCATTTCATCGCGACGTTCGATGATACGGAGGAAGCTCAGAAGGTGCGATCTCTGTACAAAGACGGACGTCTCCGGAAATTCTCTTTCGCCTATGACGTGAAAGAATGCGCTATGGTCACGCTGGAAGACAACAGCAAGGCGAATGAGCTTCGGGAGGTGGATCTGTTCGAAATCAGCGCCGTGACGGTTCCGGCTAATGATGACGCATCCGTGGTGGACGTGAAAGCCGGTCGCCGGAACAGCAAGAGCGATGAGGACAAAATCAAACAGGCAATCTTGCTTCTCCAGGATGTCCTGGGGACGCTTGATCAGGAAGACGGTGGAAACGGAGAGGACGATCCTGACGGCAACGCGGCGGCGGAGGACTCGAAGGAAAGCAATCCGAAGAAAGCGGAAATCCTGGAATATATCAAAAAATTGGAGGTTTGAACCATGACGAAGAAAGAAGAGCTTGCCGCGAAAAAGGCACAGCTGGCGGAACTGAAAGACCGCATCGAAGCGGATGATCAGGAAGCCATCTCTGAGGGCGTAAAGCTCCAGGGCGAAATTGAAACCATGTCTGCCGAA
>CADBLV010000245.1 GCA_902795555.1 uncultured Eubacteriales bacterium
GATTGTTTTTTTTCATATCCTCGCCTCGCTCTCCCGGTCAAACAGATGAACCTTATTCGGTTTCAGGTTGAAACGGACGGTTTTTGCTTCCGGATCGATTCTGGTTTCCGAGCTGATGATGCTCCGGATATTCCGGCCGGTCATCTTCGGATGGGTGGAAACGCCGCTGATATCTCTGCCCATTACCTCAATCCGATCCATGTTGCAGGTGAAAGCGCCGGCTTCGTCCGGAATAAATCCTTCCGGGCGGATGCCGACCCATGCGGGGCCTTCCCGCCGGCCCGCCGCGTCCAGCACATCTTCCTCCCCGATCCGGACTTTCCCGCCGCGAATCTCGCCCTCAAACACGTTGATCTGAGGTGTGCCCAGGAACTGAGCCACAAACAGATTCACCGGATCGTCGTATACATCCTGGGGTTTGCCGATCTGCTGGAGAATGCCCTCTTTCATGACCACGATCAGGTCACTGATGCTCATGGCCTCCTCCTGGTCATGGGTGACGAAAATCGTGGTGACGCCGGTTTCCCGCTGAATCCGGCGCAGTTCTTCCCGTGTCTGCAGACGCAGCCGGGCATCCAGATTGCTCAGAGGTTCGTCCAGCAGGAGCACCCGGGGAATCTTCACCAGGGCCCGGGCGATCGCCACGCGCTGCTGCTGGCCGCCGGACAGCTCCCGGGGTTTGCGTTCCATCAGATGATCAATCTGCACAAGCTTTGCCGCTTCCACGGCCTTGTTATGCATTTCTTCCTTGCTGATCTTCCTGCTCCCCTTCAGATTGGTCAGGGGGAATGAAATGTTTTCCTCAACCGTCATATGCGGATAAAGGGCATAATTCTGGAAAACCAGTCCGACGCCCCGTTCCTCGGGAGGCAGATTGGTCACGTCTTCCGTGTCGAACAGAATCCGGCCTTCAGTGGGTTTTTCCAGCCCGCTGATCAGATTCAGGGTGGAACTTTTTCCACATCCGCTCGGACCCAGCAAACCGATCAGCTGACCGTCGGGAATCTCGAAGTTGAAATGATTCACCGCAATCACGTCATGATCTTTCTTGGATCTTGCCGGAAATCGTTTCGTCAGGTTTTCCAGAATCACTTTCATGCTTGGTTTCCCCCTTTGGTTCATCGGTTTATTCTGAACGTTTGGTCATGCTCGGCTATGCGCTCCCGCGTCTTTATCATTCTCCTCCGGAAGCCGCAGCCCGGGGAATAGCCTGAGCAGAAAACAGGATCTCTCTGGTTTCTGCCCCGACGATGCCGTCCGCGGCCAGACCGTTGGCCTTCTGGAAGGCGATGACGGCTTCTTTGGTCCCTGCTCCGAATTCACCGTCGATCGCTTTCGGATCATAATAGCCCAGGACAGCCAGGCGGCTCTGCACGTCGGTTACTTCCTGTCCCCGGGCTCCGGCGCGCAGGACGGGCTCCGCGGTAGGTGCGGCAGGATCCGGGGTCACCGCCCGAACATCCGCGGGCACCGGCGGCAGCGGCGTGGGCGTCAGGCTCAGCTCCCGCTGCGTTTCCCGGATTGTCGGAATCATCCGGCTGATCAGGATGCCTCCCAGAACCAGCAGCAGGATCAGGGCAATCAGTCCGGCTTTTGTTTTCGGATTCTTGAACATCGTTTTTCTTCGGGAACGCTGTTTCAGGTTCTCCGTCTGTCCTCCCGGAAAAAAGGTTGTGTCCGCCGTTTTAAACGACGGTTGCTGATCTCCTGGTTATCGGTCTTCCCGGAAATAGCTCAATCCGAGGCTGGTCGGCGGCTGGTTTTCACGCTTGTTGCGGATACTGGTGATAATCAGCACCAGGATCGTCACCAGATAGGGCAGCATCCGCAGAATCGGCTTCATGGCCATCGTGACGTTGATCCAGGGAATATTGGTGATGAAGCTGGAGCAGCTGAACAGGAATCCGAATACCAGTGACCCGATGATCGTCAGATGGGGACGCCACAGGGCAAAGATGACCAGCGCGATGCTCAGCCATCCGAAGGCTTCCACGCTCAGGTAAGCCTCCTGCGAACCCATGTAGTCAATGATGTAGTAGAATCCGCCCAGCCCGGCGATTCCGCTTCCGATGCAGGTGGCCAGATACTTATACCGGGTGACATTGATGCCCACGGCGTCGGCTGTGGCAGGATTCTCGCCCACCGCGCGCAGATGAAGACCGACCTTGGTGTGATACAGCACCCAGCTGGAAAGAATCGCAATCGCTACAGCCAGAAAAAACAGCACACCCAGCCGCTGCAGGCTGTCAGTCCGCCCGGCGAAGGGCCATCGGTACATGGCCTTGGGCGCAGACAGATAATTGACGGGATCCAGTTTGAAGATGATCACCTTCATGAGTCCCACGCCGAAGGTGGTCAGCGCCAGACCGGTTACGTTCTGATTGGCTCGCAGCGTCACGGTCAGGAAGGAATAGATGAGTCCGCACAGCGCCCCGAAGAGCACGCTGCCCAGAATGCCGAGCACGACAATCAGAAAGGGCGGCAGATTGCTTCGGCCCACGGCGTTCAGCACCATGCATCCCCCGGCGCCGCCCATGCACATGATCCCCGGAATGCCCAGGTTCAGATGACCGGCCTTCTCCATCAGGATCTCTCCGGTGGAACCGTAGATGAAGGTTGCTCCGAAGGCAAGGGAATCGATCAGAAAGTTCAGCCAGATGTTCATTTCGTCATTCCTCCCGTTTCCTTCTTCCTGTGTCCCCGGAAATGTATTTCATAATTCAGAAAGAACTCGCTGCCGATGATGAAAAACAGCATGATGCCGATCATAACGCTGGGTAGCTGTCCCGGAATGTCAAAATCCTTCGTAATCTGAGCAGCTCCCTTGTTCAGCAGCTGAATCAGCCCGGCCGTCAGAATCATCACCAGGGGATTGAACTTCGCCAGCCAGCTGACCATGATCGCCGTAAAGCCCTGGCCGCCGACGCTTTCCGTGGTAATGCTCCGGTCCAGCCCGGCCCCGATCAGATATCCGGCCAGTCCGCAGAGAGCGCCGCTGAGAATCATCGTCCGGATGATCACCCGGTTCACCTTGATCCCTACATATTTGGCGGTCCGCACGCTTTCACCGACCACATTGATTTCATATCCGTGCTTGGTATAGGACAGATAAATATGCAGCCCGATGGTCAGGAAAAGAACAATCAGAATAATCAGCAGATAATCGTTTCCGATGGTGGGCAACCTCCCGGTTTGCAGCTGCGGCATAGAACCGGACCCGTTGGTAACCCAGATTTCCAGGAAGAACGCCACCAGATAGGTTGCGATGTAGTTCATCATCAGGGTAAACAGCGTTTCGTTGGTCCCCCATTTTGCTTTGAACAGTGCCGGAATAACGCCCCACACCGCGCCGGAAATCAGCGCAGCAAGCAGCATCAGAATCAGCAGCAGCCATTCCGGAATGGTGCCTCCGAGATAAAAATCGACGGCAATGCATCCCAGCACGCCCACCAGCGCCTGACCTTCCCCGCCGATGTTCCAGAAGCGCATCCGGAAGGCCGGCGTCAGCGCCAGCGCGATGCACAGCAGAATCGCCACATCCTTCAGATATCGCCAGAATTTTTTGACACTGCCGAAAGCGCCCTTGATAAAGTCGCCGTAAAACTCTCCCAGTCGGGCCGGGTTGTCACGCAGTTTGTCAATCAGAAGGAACGCCACCAGCCCGCACACGATCATCCCCAGCACGATGGCGCCCAGGCGGATCAGCCAGGCTCGTATCGGGGAGATATAGGATCGCTTGCTCAGATGAATCAGAGGTTCCCGGTGTTCGTTGGTTATTTTACTCACAGGCTCCCCTCCTCTCCGTGCACTGTGCCTTCTTCTTCACGCCCATCACTGACAGGATGCCCGACTGTTTCCGCTGTTTCCGTCTCATTCCCCACGTCAGGCGTGTCGGTTTTGGTCATCAGAAGACCGATCTCCTCCTTTGTGGCACTTCGGGCGTCCAGAATGCCGGTCACAGCGCCGCTGTTCATGACCAGGATCCGGTCGCACAGGGCCAGCAGCACATCCAGATCCTCGCCGACAAAAATCACGGCCACGCCGTTCTCCTTTTGTCTGTTCAGCAGATGGTAGATGGTATAGCTGCTGTTGATATCCAACCCGCGCACAGGATAAGCCGCCATCAGGACTTTCGGCGTGAAAGCAATTTCCCGCCCGACCAGCACCTTCTGTACGTTGCCGCCGGACAGTCTGCGCACAGGGGTGTTCACGTTTGGCGTAGCCACTTCCAGCTCCTCAATGATCTCCTCCGCCAGGGCTCTGGGCTTTTTCCGGTCGAGGAAACCGGCCCGGCCCTTGCGATAGCTGCGCAGCATCATATTGTCCGTGATGCCCATATTTCCGACCAGGCCCATCCCCAGCCGGTCCTCCGGCACAAAGCTCAGCCGTACGCCCAGCTGCCGGATCTCCAGCGGTGTCTTATGACGCAGATTGATGATTTCGTCCTCCCGGAAAAGCACATCCCCGCTTTCCACCCATTTCCGGATGGCCTTGCCGGACATGCCCCGGAAGGAAACGGCATTCATGTTCCGGTCGTGAAATGCGCCTTCTGCGCCCAGTTCTCTCACGCGCTTCAGGTTTTTATGAAAGAAGGTCACCGGCCGATCCTTCTTCGGATTGTGGAAAAGAATCTCTCCGCTTGCCACAGGCTGCAATCCGGAGATGGATTCCAGCAGCTCCCGCTGTCCGCTGCCGGCGATGCCGGCAATGCCGAGAATCTCGCCGCCATTGGCTGTGAAAGTGATGTCCTTGAGAACATGCACGCCTTCCTTGTTATACAGGTTCAGTCCCTCGACGAACAGTCGCGGTTTGGGATCCGGCGTCCGGGTTCGTTCAATGTTCAGGTCGATCTTCCGCCCGACCATCATGGCGGTCAGTTTGCTTTCGTCGGTGTCGGCAGTGTTGACCGTGGCAATATGCTCGCCCTTCCGCATGATCATCACCCGATCGCTGACCTCCATCACCTCGTTCAGCTTGTGGGTGATGATAATGATGCTCTTCCCATCCTCCCGCATCCGGCGGAGCACGGCAAACAGCCGGGAGATCTCCTGAGGCGTCAGCACGGCCGTCGGCTCATCCAGAATCAGAATGTCCGCTCCGCGGTAGAGCACCTTGATAATCTCCACCGTCTGCTTTTCGCTGACGGACATGTCATACACCTTTTTATTCGGATCCAGATGAAACCCGTATCGGTCTGCGATTCGCTGAACCTCTGCGGTGGATTCCCGGGGGTTATACCGTTTTCCGGTCTTCACACCCAGCACGATGTTCTCCGCGGCCGTAAACAGATCCACAAGCTTGAAATGCTGGTGAATCATGCCGATCTTATAGGCAAAAGCATCCTTCGGACTGCGAATCACAACCTCTTCGCCGTCGATCAGAATCTTTCCCTCATCCGGGAAATAGATGCCTGCAATCATGTTCATCAGGGTAGATTTCCCACATCCGTTTTCTCCGAGAATCGCCAGGATTTCTCCCCGATAAACATCCAGATCAACCTGATGGTTCGCTACCACGGAGCCAAAGCGTTTGGTAATGCCGCGCATCTGGAGCGCCAGTTCCTTTTCCACCTGAACCTCCTGTGTTAAACAAAATCCCATGATATCATATCACAAAAGAACCCGGACGAACACCCCCAAATCGGCGTTCGTCCGGGTTTTAAAAGATTCGAAAGGGATTATTTCTTTTCGTTCAGCAGCTCAATGCCGTCGATCCGGATATCGAAATACGGAGCGCTGCGGAATTCGGATTCATGGAAGTATCCGTCGTAAACCACCTTGTCGGCTTCCGCGTTGTATCCGGCATCGTTGGGCGCCCAGGTTTCCTCAATCGCCTTGCCGTCCACGGTGATGAAGCCTTCCTTGGCCGTGTCAAAAACGTGAATCTTTCCGGAAACCAGGTCTTCCTGCGCCTGCGCCAGCGCTTCGGCGGTGCCGGCCGCGGCAACGTTCTCGTTCAGGTCGGTCACGATCACGGAGTTGGTCGGAATGGTGCCGACCCAGTCGGTTTCGATGGCTTCACCGGCAATGACCTTATTGATGATGTATTCGAAATAGGGTTCCCAGTTGATCCGGCTGTAAACCAGATAGGTGTCGGGGCACATATCCTTGGTGCTGATGTTGTAGCACACGTTGGGAATTTTGACATCTTCGCAGGCCGTAGGAGCGCCCATCGAGTCAGCGTGCTGGGAAATCAGGTCCGCGCCGGCGGCGATCAGCGCTTCAGCGGCAGCCTTCTCTTCCTTCTCGTCATACCAGGAACCGGTGAACTGCACCTTCATGATCACATCCGGGCAAACGCTCTTGGCGCCCAGATAGAAACTGGTGTATCCGGAGATCACTTCCGCGTAGGTGTAAGCTCCGACATAGCCGATCATGGGAACCTTGCCCTTCAGTTTGCCGGCTTCCTTGATCTCGTTCAGCTTCATGCCCGCCGCGATACCGGCCAGATATCGGCCTTCGTAAATCGTGGCAAACGCGTTGTGCAGGTTCGCCATGCCCTTCAGATGGGCCTGGTCACCGGTGGCATGGAAGAACTGAACTTCCGGATTGTTCTTGACCACGTCGTCCGTATGGAACTGATGGCCGTAGCTGTCGAAGAACACCATATTGCATCCGTCGTCTTCAATGGCTTCCTCGGCGGTCTTCGCGCATTCAGCGGACTCCGGAATGTCCCGGTAGAATTTGATCTGGTTTTCGTTCAGCCCCAGAGCGGCAGCGGCTTCCCGTGCACCGTTCATGAAGTTCAGATCGTACGTAGAGTTTTCGTTATGAAGCAGGATCACGCCCAGTTTGATGTTTTCCTTCGCAATGCCGTCCGCCATCGAAGCGGCGCAGGCCATGCACAGCACCAGGGCCAGAACCAGAGCAACGATTTTCTTCATGGTTTCCAATCCTCCTTAATGAGTGAAAATGGGAATAATTTATTGGATCAGTTTTTCTTCCGGCGCAAGGATGATGTTGCCGTCCTCAATCCGGTCGATCACTGCCAATGACACGAGTTTGACGCCGTTCTCCCGCAGGATTCGGCCCCCGGGCTGGAATCCCTTTTCCACGGCGATGCCCACGCCCACAACCTCCGCCTCCTGCTGTTCGCACAGGGAAATCAATCCGCGAACCGCCTGGCCGTCCGCCAGGAAATCGTCAATGATCAGCACGCGGCTCCCCTTCGGAAGATAGCGCCTGTCCACCCGGATGATGTTCTGCGTCTGATGAGTAAAGGAATAAACCGCCGCCTGCACCATGTCATCTTTTTGAACGATCGTGGCGCTCTTTTTGGCAAACACAACCGGCAGATCCCCCAGCGCGTGCGCCGCCGCCAGAGCCATCGCGATGCCGCTGGCCTCCACGGTCAGAATAAGATCCGGCCGATCCTCCCGGAAAGCCGCAGCCCAGGCATCACCCATGGCAAACAGCAGTCCGGTATCAATCCGATGGTTCAGAAACATATCGACCTTCACTACATCCCGGCCGATTCCCTCGCCCATCTCCATGATCATCTGACGCAGCTGCTTCACGGCTTCTCCTCCAAAAACACGAACATTAATCCGGGTAACGTCTGAATTATACGTCATTTTTACGAATAATTCAATGCATAACTTGTTCCAAAAGTGTTAAAATTCGTCATTTTGTCTGAATTTGCCATCGGCTATCGATGAATTCACTCATTTCAACGCATCTATGGATTCAGAAGCGGTAAAGTCGGGATGTTTTTCCTGATTTGTGGTTCCGTCCTGTTTTTGATACAGCCTGACTTTGCCTCCGGCGAATCGAGGCGTATTTTCCTGATTTGTGGTTCCGGTCTGTTTGTGATAGAATAAAGTTCTGCCGGGTACGATCGTTGGAGTTATTCTTTTTGGCCTGGCTTCCGTTGATCAAAGCCCTAAGCCCTGGGATGGCAGGTTTACCTCTGCCGTACTGTTCGGTTGAGCAGGAAGGGAGTTCCCATGAAAAAAACACTGCTGATCATCAATCCCGCCTCTGGAATCAAACAATGGCGAAAAGCCATTCCGGATCTGCTGACCGTTTTCAGCGGGGCGGATCATCTTCCGGCGGTTTATCTGACCCGGGGACGCGGAGACGCCGCCGCCTTCATCGCCGCCCACGGCGGAGAATACGATCTGATCGCTGTCTGCGGTGGAGACGGAACCCTCAATGAGGTGGTGACCGGGCTGTTATCCGCCGGCCACAAAACCGCTCTGGGTTATCTCCCTGCCGGCAGTACCAATGATTTTGCGTCTGGCCTCGGTCTGAGTACGAATCTGTCCCGGGCCTGCGGTGATCTGGTAAACGCGATACTCCGTCCCCTGGATATCGGTTGTTTCGGAAAAGGCAGATATTTTACATATACCGCGTCCTTCGGTCTGTTTGCGTCTGTCTCCTGGTCCACGACACAGAACGCAAAAAACATTCTGGGGCACATCGCCTATATTCTGGAAGGAATCCGTTCCCTGGCCGATGTCCGGCCTGTTCATCTGAAAATCATCGCCGACGGCGTAGCCTATGAGCGCGATTTTCTCTTCGGTGCCATCTGTAATTCAACCTCTCTGGGCGGCATTCTGAAGCTGGACGACAGTCAGGTGCATATGAGCGACGGACTCTTCGAAGCGCTGCTGATTCCCTTTCCGGCCGATCTGATGGTACTGAACCGGATCCTGACCGCCCTTCGGACGAAAAACTATGAAAATCCGAACCTGATCTTTGTCCGGGCTGCCCGTTTCACGGTGGAAGCGGAAGAAGAAACCCACTGGTCCCTGGACGGAGAAGAAGCCCTGGCCGAACCTGTGCAGGAGATCACCAATCTGCACAAAGCCATCCGCTTTGCGCTCCCCGCACCTCTCATCGTCGCGGAATAACAGCGTCATCGGTGTGGAATAATAACGTCTTCGTCTCGGAACAACACCGTCATCGCTGCGGAATAATAACGTCTTCGTCTCAGAACAACACCGTCATCGCTGCGGAATAATAACGTTTTTGCCGAGGAATAACGGCGTCATCGCCGCTGAATTATAACGTTTTCGTCACGAAATAAACAGCGACATCGCTGCAAAACAGCAACGACATCGCTGTGAAATAACAATGTCTTCGTCTCGGAAAACAGTCGCTTTCCGTGTTGATCTTCAGGACCCGGAATATCCAAGATCAAAGGCTTTCTGATTCATGGCCAGAAACTTCGGTTTGACCACCTTTTCCAGGGCCATAAGCCATTTTTCCCTGGAGATGGAGGTGCACGCAGCAAAATGGCCCATCAGGACAATATTCACGGCCTTGGCGCTGCCGGCTTCCATCGCCGGTGTCAGCGCATCGAAATCATCCACGTCAAATCCCGTTGCTTTCATCTCCTCCAGGACGTTCTCCGGATAAACGGCCGCCCCGGTGATCACAGGCATAGGGTCAATCTGCTGCGTGTTGACGATGATTTTGCCACCCTTGCGCAGGCAGGAGGCATATCGCGCCGCTTCCAGCTTCTCAAAGCTGATGATATAATCGCATTCCCCTTCGGTGACGATAGGGCTGTAAACCCTGTCTCCGAAGCGGACATAGGTCACCACGCTGCCCCCCCGCTGGCTCATGCCATGCACTTCGCTGACCTTCACGTCGTATCCTTCGTCGGTAAGCACCGTTCCAAGCAGCCGGGAAGCCAGCAGGCTCCCCTGTCCGCCGACTCCGACAATCATGACGCTGGTGGTTTTCATGCTTTCTCCCCTCCTCCGATGGCGCCGAAGGCGCAAAGCTGTTCACACACGCCGCATCCGACGCATAGGGTTTCGTCGATATGTGCTTTCCCGTCCCGGAAACTGATCGCCGGGCAGCCCAGCTTCATGCATTTCCGGCAGCTGCGGCATTTATCGGTTTCGATGGTCAGCGGTTTCCCGGGCTTTACATATTTGAGCAGGACGCAGGGACGGCGGGATATGATCACGGAGGGCTCCTCCGCCTCAATTTCTTCCAGCACGGCCTCTTCGCAGGCTTTCAGGTCGTAAGGATCCACCACCCGAACCCGGGGAATCCCCAAAGCCCGGCACAGGGCTTCCAGATCGACCTTCGCTGCCGGGTCGCCTTTGATGTTATATCCCGTGGTGGGGTTCTGCTGATGTCCCGTCATGCCGGTAATACTGTTGTCCAGAATGATAACGGTGGAATTGGTGGCGTTATAGGCAATGTTCACAAGGCCTGTCATGCCGCTGTGCATAAACGTACTGTCTCCGATCACGGCGACGGTTTTCTTCTCCGCTTCTTTTCCTCGGGCCAGGTTAAAGCCGTGGATGCCGGATACGCTCGCGCCCATACACAGCGTGGAATCCAGGGCGTTCAGGGGCGCCGCGGAGCCCAGAGTATAGCATCCGATGTCGCCGATCACGGTCAGATGATGCTTCACCAGCGTATAGTACATGC
>CADBLV010000246.1 GCA_902795555.1 uncultured Eubacteriales bacterium
AAGGAAAGCGGACCCATGACCTATGAGGAATGGCAGGCCCGCATGGACCGGATTACGGAGCGAAACGGCAGGGAGACGGAAACCTTCTATCGGCTGTCGGAAGACGAACTGCTTCCGGTGACGGTCGTCTATGTGGGGCTGGCCAGATCCATGATTGTGATTAACGGCGGACGCCAGCTGGTGGACACCTGCGACCTGGTATGGGCTTCGGAGGCTCCGGAGGACAAGCTGCTTGCGGTGGTGAAGGCTCCCAAGTCCGGAAAAGCCTATATGAAAGAAAAAACCAAGGCCAAATCAATGACGATCGACACCTGCACGGTGGACCGGGTGGTTCGGGTGCTGAAGATCGGGAAATCATGGGCCTTTGTGGATCATGCCGGCATGCGGGGCTATGTCCAGGTTTCTTCCCTCACCTTCTATCCCAACGAGCGGCGGACCTATGAAACCGGATACATCAGCGTCAAGGGAAAGACGCCCAGTGGAGAAACCGTGTGGGTTCGATCCTCTTTGCGATCCAATAAGCAGCGTACCAATCTGGAGGAATATCCGGTCGGCACGCCGCTGACGATTTTCGCAGACGACGGAACGTGGGCGGAGGTCGATGTGGAAGGATGGCACTGTTTCATCAAATCTAAATACGTCAGCCGATATGCCGGCTCTGAAACCGGCTCCGCAGGCTCCGGAACCGGGTCCGGAACCAGCACCGGAACCAGCTTCGAAACCGGCTCTGTTCAAAATCATTAGGGTATGTTTCCGAAAAGAGATACACCCCGGACGCTCTGTCATACTGATCTTCGACAAAAATGACCTGTCGTTTTTATATCACCAAAGATGCGTCGAAGATCGCATGAGACGGAATAGTATCAGTCAATATGTTCAAAGAAGTCGTCTTTCGCGAGATCTTCGCCCACGAGGCTGCGATACAGCCCGAAGAGACTGCAGTCCCAGGGACCGGAATCCTCCACCTTATACCGCGTCACCTGCTGTGAAATATGCTTCGCGAAGCCTTCCTCGGCCACTTCAAAGGATGTTTTTCCCCCGAAGGCATTCAGGGGCTGCCGCCAGTCCATGTCAAGAACGTTTTCCGGATACAGATGGATATAGCATTTCGGCACATCCCACACGCCGTATTCTTTGGCGGATCCGGGATATTTTTTTTCATTGGCGGCGAGAGACAGGCAGTGCATCACCGCATCGGCGCATACCCGATGCGCTCCATGGCCGTATTCTCCGTTGATATCATGGGTCAGGAGCACGGAAGGTTTAAACCGCCGGATCCATTCGGTCACCAGGGAATAGACCCGGTTTTTCGGCCAGTGCTTATACTGCCGGACCAGGGAATTCGAAAAGCTGTCCGGAAACTTACCCCATACGGGGTAGTTCTTCACGCCGCAGGTCCACAGACAGTCCAGTAATTCCAGCCGTCGATAGGGCATCGTGGGTACGAACATGCCAACCTGGCATACTTTTCCCCGGTCTCCTGCATAGGTGGGGAGCGTACCGCCGAACCACAGTACCTCGTCGTCCGGATGCGCCACAATCAGAAGCAGATCCGCTTTTTCCGCGGCGGGCGTCCATTGCTGAATCTCCGGCGGGAGGACCCCCGCGCCGTAAACCCGTAGCTCCGTCAGGTTGAACTTCTTTGTGGTTTTCGGCCCGTTCACCACCCGGCATCGCGCTGTTCCCTCCGGCAAAGCCAGAAATTCGGACAGATACTGCCCTTCCGTATGGCCGCAATCCGTCCAGCCGCCTGCGCCATCATCAATCTGCAGACCCCAGGCATGGGGATGGTCATTCCATTGCAGCCAGACGCCGGAAAGGGTCTCGCCCCGGGGAGCGGTTATTTCCACCCAGGCCTTTCCGCCGGCGGCGGAGGTCCAGGACGTACGATAGTTCCTGTCGATGCATTTTTCGAAGGATTTCCCGCCCGATCCGGGCTTCAGGGAACACAGGGCGGTGATGTCCTGCGCGTATTGCACCGGCGCGGGTTCTGTCGCCGCGGACTTTGAATTTTCCGCCGGCGTATCCTCCGCAAACGACGCGGAAAGCCAAAGCACACAAAGCAAAATGGCTATACCCAGGATTCCGGGAATCAGAGCCCTCCGTCCCTTTCGATTCAAGCCCATTTCAACCTCCTGCCGGGATTTTCCTTTTCTATTGTATTCATCCCGCCTGCGATCGTCAAGAAGAGCACAAATCCATTTTCCCAAGTGCGGCTACTGCTTGTCATCCCCCGCGGAAAAGTGTATAATAAATCCGTCTCCATCATTTCAGCTGTGGGAAGGGAGGGTGCTTCGCTGTGAAGGAACGGATGCTGGTGACCGGCGGCCAGGCTCTGGAAGGACAGGTTCAGGTGAGCGGCGGGAAGAATACCGCCGTGGCGGTCATCCCGGCTACGCTGCTGTGCGATGAGCCCTGCACAATTGAGAATCTTCCCGACATCGAGGATGTTCATGCCCTGGCTGATATTCTGCGGGAGCTGGGTGCCGTGGTGGATTATGAGCCCGGCAGGATGATGCGGGTGGATCCGCGCCCGGCGGAAGGCACGACCGTGTCCTATCGGAACGCTCAGCGCCTGCGCGCCAGCTATTATCTGCTGGGAGCGCTTTTAGGCCGCTGCGGCCGTGCAAAGGTGCCCACGCCGGGCGGATGCGAAATCGGCTCCCGGCCTGTGGATCAGCATCTGAAGGGCTTCCAGGCGATCGGCGCCGAGGCGGAGGAGCACCGCGGCGTGCTCACTGCCGAGTGTGACAACCTGACCGGGGGAGACGTTTTCTTCGATATGGTGACTGTCGGCGCCACGGTCAATGTGATGCTGGCTGCCGTCCGGGCCAAAGGGAACACGGTGATCTACAATGCCGCCAAGGAGCCGCATATCGTAGACCTGGCCAACTTCCTCAACAGCATGGGCGCCCGGATCAAAGGCGCCGGGACGGACATCATCCGGATCCGCGGGGTGCAGACCCTGCACGGAAGCACCTATGCCGTGATTCCCGATCAGATCGAAACCGGCACGCTGATGATCGCCGCCGCGGCCACCGGCGGAGACGTGATTATCAACGGCTGTATCCCCACCCATATGGATGCTCTTTCCGCCAAGCTGCTGGAAATGGGCGTGAAAGTGACGGACTACGACGACGCGATCCGTGTGCATGTAGTGGGGCCTCGCCGCGCTATTAATGTGAAGACTCAGGTTTATCCCGGATTTCCCACGGATCTGCAGCAGCCCATGAGCGCGCTGCTGACCACCGCGAAGGGGACCAGCTACATCACCGAAACCATTTTCGAACAGCGATTCCGTCATCTGGATGAAATCCGGCGCATGGGGGCACATGTCCGGGTTGTGGACCGGACCGCCATCATCGAAGGCGTTCCGGAGCTGTACGGGGCGCCTATGACCGCTTCCGATCTGCGGGCCGGCGCGGCGCTGATCATCGCCAGCCTGATGGCCCGCGGCGTTTCCGAAATCTATGAACCCGGATATATCGACCGCGGATATGAGCATATCGAGGACAAGCTTCGCTCTCTCGGCGCCGTCATCAGCCGTGAGCCTGTGATGTGACAGTTGAGGTGAGCGTGTTATGAACAATCCCTTTGAGGTTTTGGGGCTGAAGGCCTGTGCGGACGCGGAGGAAGTCCGGTCCGCTTATCGAATGCTGGTCAAACAGTATCATCCGGACATGGTTCAGGATCCGCAGAGGAAGGAAGAAGCCCAGCAGCGCATGACAGCGCTGAACCTGGCCTATGAGGAGGCGCTTCGCCTGACTTCGCCGCGGACTCACGCCAGCGTTTCCGGCGCTGATCTCTCCGAACAGGAGGCGATTCTTCTGGCGGAAAGGATGCTGGCCCGGGGCAAACCGGAAAGCGCCCTGCGGCATCTTCTCCGCTGTCAGCAGCGGGACGGCCGATGGTATTCTGTTCAGGGACGGGTGCTCATGGCCATGGATCAGTATGACTCCGCGCATCAGTCCTATCGGGAGGCGATCCGATTGGAGCCGGACAACCGACAGTATCGCGAATGGGCTCTGGACGCAGTGGTCGCTCTCCGAAAAAGCAAAACCATTCAGGGAAAAATCAAAAAAGCCTGGAAGAATCTCTCGCACAGATAAGATACAGCTCATCATCAGAAAAAAGAAATAGATCCCTTCTGAGATCGATATGGCGAAAGAAGGCGGGCGGAAAAGACGTGTGGACAGGCCGCCTGTTTCGTGATAAAATGGAAAAAATGAAAACCCGCCGAGATTATCGACGAGGAGGATAGCCCATGAGCCAGGGTTTAACAGGGAATATGAATGCTCCGACGATCACCAGGGAAAGGCTGGACATGCTGGATGCGCTGTTCAGGGCCTTTGAGATCGTTTCGGAGGGAACGTATGTTTACCTGTGCGACATGAAATACGACTATTCCAGATGGTCCAAGAACGCGGTGGACGCCTACGGACTGCCGGGCGAATACATGGTCGGCGCGGGGGATATCTGGGAAGACCATATTCATCCGGAAGACCGGGAAGCTTATCACAGGGGTATCGCCGATATTTTTGCCGGGACGGCCTCCGGCCACGACATGCAATATCGCGCCAGGCGGATTAACGGGGAATACGACGTATGCACCTGCCGGGGCGTGGTGATCCGGGATCCCTCAGGTGTGCCGGATTATTTTGCCGGAACGATCCGGAATCACGGGATCCAGGGACATATCGACACTCTGACCGGGCTGCGGAATCAATACGGCTTCTTTGAAGACCTGGACGGCTTCATCCGGCGAAACACGCCGGTCAGCGTGGTGCTGTTCGGGATCAGCAAGTTTTCCGAGATCAACGAGATGTACGGATATCATTTCGGAAACCGTGTGCTGCAGCAATTTGCCCGGTCGGTGTATGAAGTGACCGGCAACACCGGTCATCCCTACCGGATCGATGGGACGAAATTTGCCGTCATCAGCAGCACCCTGTCTATGACGGAGCTGCACGAAAAATATGACCATTTCCGGACTCTTCTGCATGAACAATTCCGGGTGGATAACAGGGCCGTGCTGCTGGATATGAACTGCGGCGCCCTGCGGGTCGACAGCTTCGATATCGATTCCCAGACAATCTATGCCTGCCTGAATTATGCCTGCGAGGAAT
>CADBLV010000247.1 GCA_902795555.1 uncultured Eubacteriales bacterium
CACCACCGAGGCCAGCAGCCGTTTCTGACCGGGATACTGAGCCGCGAAAAGGCCCGGCAGCACCATCAGCAGAATCGCGTGAAAGGTCAGGGTCACGCAGATGACGGCAATCCCGAGATAGGTAGCAAAAATGATCAGGAATTTGAAGCCGTCCCGATCCAGAATGGACGGTGTTTTCTTCAGAAAAACATCATGAACCAGCCACAGGCCGATCGGAGCGAAAAAAGCCAGAAAACCGGTGATCACCGCAACGCGCATCGTCTGCGGATCCACCGTGAAAACACCGATTCGGTTGCATACCGCGCACAGCACGGTAAACAGGCACAAAACGGCCAGGCATTTCAGGTTAAACCTGTTCGCCTCCGCTTCCATCCTGCGGCTCAGCGCCTCGGACGGACGGGAGGATTCCCGCTTTCCGTTCATGTGGTTTCAATCGCTCTCCCCTGAGTTTCTGCATTCATCCCGGGAACCGGCCCGGGCTCCGGATTTCTCCGGCTTTCAGCCTTTCAGTTCAAACCCCGCAAACTGAAGGTGTCCCTGGCCGGCAAAAGTGAAATACAGGGCCTGGATCCCGTCTGGCACGGCGATTTCCGCTTCCGTGTCATGCCAGACATTGGCATATCCGACGGGAATGCTGCCCAGCGCTTCCCCGTCCCAGGCCGTACGAACCTCGACCACGCCGCTGGCATATCCCTTGGTCCGCACGGCGATTTTACGAATCCCCCGGCAGTCGAAATACCGGAAGCCTGCCGTTGCCGAATTCCGCATGTTGGCAATGTATCCGATTCCGTGCCCGCCTTCCTCAATCTCCTGCGTGATCTTCGGAAAGCGGTCGTCCATCCATCCGGACCAGGGAATATAGGTCACCTCGGTGTCCGTAAACAGATGGCAGGCCAGATAGGCAGGATAGTATCCCTTTCCTTCCAGCGGCCGCACGCTGCCGCAGGAGGTCATCTCCGCCTGCCGGATGCTTCCGTTCTCCCCGAAGGTCAGCTTCTCCAGGCAGCCCTGGCGGGAGTAGTTGGTGCCGTTGGTGTGCCGATGATAGAAGATATACCAGTCGTCCCCGATTTTTTCCATGCTGCCGTGATTGTTGGCCGTATAGTACATGGGTTTCTCCGCCGGCTTATAGGTGTCGATCCCCTTGTCGCAGCTGGAGATGATCACGCCCCGATATTGAAATCCGCCGGTAGGCTCCGTGCTGGTGGCATAGCACAGCTCGTGAAACTGGATGGAGGAGTAGATGAAATAATACAGGCCGTCCCGTTTCCGGATGGAAGGAGCCTCAAAGAAAGCATGGCCCTCAAAGCCGGTTCCCTCGCAGTACATGACCCCCGGCGCCACAAAGCGCGGCCCCTCCTTCACGGTCAGCATATCCGCCTCCAGCACCGTACACATGGCGCCGTGCCGCGACCGATCGCCGCCCCCGCAAAAGCCGGTGTACAGGTAAGTCACATCCCCCTCGGTCAGCACTCCGGGATCAAACTGGGGCTCATCGCCCTCCTTCTCCCCGAGCCGGGTACCGTCCGGATAGTGTACATAGCCGTAAAAAGCGTATGGGCCGGCGGGACGTTCGCTGACAGCCACCGAAACCACGCCCCAGTTGCTCAGCACATAAAACAGATAATACCGCCCGTCCGGACCCCTGGTCACGTCCGGCGCGTAAAGGTTCCCCTGCAGATCGCCGTTGTGCGGATCCTGATCCTTCCGGTAAATCACGCCCTCATACCGCCAGTCCCCCAGGTTTCCGACCGGCGCGGACCAGCACACATAATCCCCCATGCAGTAAACATCCCCGCCGAAGAAATCGTGGGATCCGTAAACATACACTCGATCCCCGAAAACATACGGCTCTCCGTCCGGAACATATTCCCAGTTTGGCAGATAGGGATTAACAACCTGTTTTCTCTCCATGTTGATGTCCTCTCTTTCCACGGATGATTTTTTCCGGAATGCGCTTCCCGCGCTCTCTCAGCGCGACCCGTTTTCTGATGTTTTTTTCACGAATGATTTTATCACGCCCGCCGTCACTTTTCAATCCTGTTTTGAATCTTTGCCGCGGCCGGATTATTTCCGGAAAACCGGTTCCCAAATGCGGCGATTCGTTTTATAATGGTCTGGATCCCATGATTCATTCGAAGTAAGGAATGGGTTTTGAGAATCATCCGATGATGAAAAAGGCGGTGAGTTTTTGATTACAATCGGCGTAGTGCCCTCTTCGTTCTCCTCCGGAAGGCTGACGATCAATCAGGATTATATGGAGGGCCTCTGGCGCGCCGGCGCGGTGCCGGTGCTTTTCCCCGAAACCTCCGATCCGGATCGCCTCTCGTTTCTGCTGGATCAGGTGGACGGTCTGATGCTGACCGGCGGCGAGGATGTGGAGCCTTCCCTGTTTGGAGAATCCCGTGAACCCTTCTGCGGCGAAAGCTGTGCGGCCCGGGACGAGATGGAGTTTCCCCTGTGCCTGGAAGCCCTGAAGCGGCGCCTGCCCATTCTGGCCATCTGCCGCGGCCATCAGCTGCTTTCCTGCGCCCTGGGCGGAACGCTGTATCAGGATCTGGAAAAGCAGTATGGCAATCAGCTGATCCATCCCCGGCATGATACGCCCGCGGATCCGGTGCACGATGTTTCCGTCGTTCCGGACACCCTGCTTTCCGCCATCGTCGGAACAGCTCCCCTCGGCGTCAACAGCCGTCATCATCAGGGCATCAAAACGCTCGGCAAAGGGCTCGTAGCCTGCGCGACGGCTCCGGACGGCCTGATTGAAGGAATCGAGCTGCCCGGATACCCCTTCGTTCTGGGCGTCCAGTGGCATCCCGAATCCCTCGCCGCCCGCTACCCGGCCCATCAGAAGCTGTTCGACGCCTTTGTCCAAGCCTGTGAAAACCACCGCTCTTAAAAAACTTCCCGGGAAAACGCAGGGAGCGGGGATGTCCGCATCGCGGAACGTCCCCGCTCCTTTTTTATTCTCTGTCTTGCTTTCATTCCCGGATCAGATGCAGCTGAACCGCCGGATAATCCCCCGACGGAATCTCAAAGCTGTATCCGCCGTACATCAGCGCAGCGCCGGTGAAGGTCTGCTCCGTTCCCTCCAGGCGGTAAACCGCGTCTGCGTCCAGTCCCGTCATCCGCACCCAGGGGAAGGGACCGTTGGCGCGCACATGCGTCGTGACCATGGTTACGATCGCCTCGCCCCGATCCGGGGATACGATCATCCAGGCTTCATGATCCTCCCGGTTTGCAATTTCTGTCAGCCGGTAATAATCCCCTTCGCTGATCAGCTCCGCCAGGCTGCGGAATTCGGAAATCTGGCGCCGGATCTCTTCCTTTTCCTCCTCCGACAGGATCGCCGGATTCAATTCATATCCGAAGGTACCGGCCTGGGCCACTAAGCCCCGGGTGTTCATCGGCGTCTTTCGTCCCGTCTGGTGGTTGGGAACGGCGGACACATGCGCGCCCATCGTGCTCACCGGATAGCCGTAGGACGTTCCGCGCTGAATCTCCAGCCGTTCGATGGCGTCCGTGTCATCGGAGCACCAGATCTGCGGCGAATAGTACAGCATGCCCGCGTCAAACCGTCCGCCCCCGCCCGAGCAGCCTTCCAGCAGCAGCCCGGGATAGGCTGTCACCAGCCGGTCCAGCAGCCGGTATGTGCCCAGCATGAAGCGATGGGCTGCCTCTCCCTGACGTTCGGGAGGCAGCACGCCGGAATAGCAGTTCGCCACCGACCGGTTGAAGTCCCACTTGATATAGTCGATTCCCGCCTCGTCAACCAGCCCGGAAATCGTCTGATACAGATAATCCTGCACTTCCGTCCGGCCCATATCCAGCACCATCTGGCTGCGGTGAATGTTGGGCTTCCGATCCGGATCCCGCAGCGCCCATTCCGGATGCGCCCGGAACAGATCACTGTTCTCGCTGATCATCTCCGGCTCAAACCACAGCCCGAACAGCAGTCCCTCCTGATGGACGCGGGCCGCCAGCTCGCTGAGGCTGCATCCGAGCTTTCCTTCGTTGGGAGTCCAGTCGCCCAGCGCGCAGGTGTCGTCGTTCCGCGCTCCGAACCAGCCGTCGTCCACAACCAGCATTTCCACGCCCAGTTCCTTCGCGCTCCGGGCCAGATCCAGCAGGGAGTCCGCGTTGAAATCGAAGTAGGATGCCTCCCAGCTGTTCAGAAGAACGGGCCGCTTTGCCTTCCGCCACTGCGCCGGAATCACATGTTCCCGGATCGTCCGGTGATAATTCCGGCTCAGGGCGTTCAATCCCTCCGCGCTGTAGGAAAGCATCGCCTCCGGCGCCTGGAAGCTCTCCCCGGGTTCAAGTGTCCAGGAGAATCCTTCCGGATGAATCCCGCTCACCAGGCGCAGGCTTCCGGCCTGATCCACGCCGATCTCCTCCAGATGATTCCCGGAATAAACCAGCATGCTCCCATAGCAGTCGCCCTGCCGCTCGGTGGCTGCTTCGTCACACACGATCACAAAGGGATTGCTCTGGTGGCTGCTCATGCCCCGCCGGGATTCAAACACCAGGCTGCCGCCCCGGGGAGGGCTCATCCGCTCCGGCTGCCGCTCCATGCAGTGCCTTCCGTGGAAATGAATCGCCTCCCATCGGCCGTATGGAAAGTCCAGGCACACGCTGGCCACCCGGGTCAGCCTGATGGGATCTCCGGAAGTGTTCCGAATCCGCACGCTCCGGGTGATGACGTCCGTCTCCGGGAAGAGAAACCAGCGAAGCTCCGCTTCCAGGCCTGAATCCCTGTCCTCCAGGACAATCTCCAGTCCTTCCGTTCCTTCGTCTCCGCGAACGGAAGGCAGTCCCTCCAGCGGTTCCTTGCCCTTCAGCAGGCGGTATTCGGCAAATCGCCAGTCCACGCTCCGGCTGCCGTCGGCCAGTTCCGCTGTCACCGAAGGCGTCCGGTAATCCCCGACCCCGCTGGTGGAATATTCCTGCGGCAGAAGATCCAGAGAATAGGTTCGATCCTCCTGCTTCTCATAGGGCTGCCCGGAAAATCCCCGGTTGACCCCGCGAATCAGGTAGCTCATGTCTGTTTCGGTTTTCCGGCCGTAATACAGGTGCTGCAGCACCCCGATTTCGTCCACACCCATCTGATACAGAGAATGGGCGGTGGTCAGGGAAAACAGTTTCCCGTCCCGGCTGATTTCAATACTCATCGGCTGGCCTTCTTTCTTTGTCTGTATATAGGCGTTACTGCGCTCTCGGCTCAGATTCCTTCAAGGGAGAAGCGGAAGCACAGGGGCTTCGACGTGTCCAGAAGATATTCGTCATGGGTTCTGGCGCCCCAGCTGTCGTCGCCTCCTACGCCCATCTGCATGGCGCTCATCTTGAGCACGGTGTAATTGATGCGCGGCAGCTCAAATCCGTGGGCCGCGTTTTCCAGCTCATGAGGCGTATAAGGCAGGGCGGAGAATTCGCCGCCGCCGAGCGTCAGCCGCAGGCCCCGGCCCGCCGCGTCCGTCACTTCCGCCCATCGCACGCCCGTCCGGTTTCCGCATTCCTGCGGCAGCAGGTAAGGCGTCACGTTTTCCGC
>CADBLV010000248.1 GCA_902795555.1 uncultured Eubacteriales bacterium
CCATGTGGGCGGACTGAGTGGCGCCTTCATCCCCGTGAGCGAGGACATCGGCATGATTGAGGCCGCGGCGAAGGGCGCTCTGACGCTGGAAAAGCTGGAGGCCATGACCTGCGTATGCTCCGTCGGGCTGGACATGATTGCCGTTCCCGGGGACACGAGCGCGGCAGCCATCAGCGGAATCATCGCGGACGAGGCCGCCATCGGGATGATCAACAACAAGACCACAGCGGTGCGCGTGATTCCGGCAGTCGGGAAGAAAGCCGGGGACCGGGTCGAATTCGGCGGGCTGCTGGGTTTCGCGCCTGTGATGCCGGTGAACCGATTCCGGAACGATGACTTCATCGCGCGGGGCGGACGGATTCCGGCGCCGCTGCACGCGATGCGAAACTGAAGAAGAGACGAAACGGAGCAGGCAGAGGGAAACATGAGCAATTTTGTCGACCATGTGGTCATCACGGCGAAGGCCGGAAACGGCGGAAACGGATCCGCTTCCTTTCACCGGGAGAAATTCGTGATTAACGGCGGGCCCGACGGCGGGGACGGCGGGCACGGCGGGGATGTGCTGTTTTACGCGGACGAAAACATGCACACGCTGCTGGATTTCCGATTTCGCAGCAAATACACGGCGGAAAACGGCGGAGACGGTCAATCCACCCGGCGCAGCGGCAAGAAGGGCGAGGACCTGATCATCAAGGTTCCCGTGGGCACGGTTGTGCGGGACCAGGCGACGGGCCGGGTTATCGCGGACATGGATGTTGCCGGGGAAACGAAACGCGTGCTGAAGGGCGGAAGAGGCGGATGGGGGAACACCCATTTCGCCACGCCGACCCGGCAGGCGCCGAACTTTGCCCGGCCCGGCGTGAAGACGGACATTTACACGCTGGGACTGGAACTGAAGACCATTGCGGACGTGGGCCTGATCGGCTATCCCAACGTCGGGAAAAGCTCGATTCTTTCCGTGATTACCAGTGCGAAGCCGAAGATCGGAAACTATCATTTTACGACGCTGACCCCCAATCTGGGGATTTTTCGCCGGTTTGGGGAGGATATCGTGATTGCGGACATTCCCGGGCTGATTGAGGGCGCCGCCGAAGGAGCCGGCCTGGGGCACGATTTCCTGCGGCATGTGGAACGGACGCGGCTGCTGCTGCACGTGCTTGACGTGAGCGGCAGCGAGGGCCGGGACCCCATCGAAGACTTTGACCGGATTAACGAGGAACTGAAGCAATACGGGCAGCTGGGGGATCTTCCGCAGATCATCGTATGCAACAAGACGGACCTGCCGGATCCGGACGAAAACGCGGAACGCGTGAAGGCCATGGCTCAGGAACGGGGTCTGCCGATCTTTTTCGTGAGCGCGGCGACAAGACAGGGATTCGACGAGCTGATGGACGAGACGGCGCGGGAACTGAAGGAACTGCCGCCCATCGTTCATTTCGCGGAGGAGGAGCCGGAGGAGATTCATCACTCCATGAACGAATTCGAAGTGAGCCGGGAGGGGAACGAATTCGAAGTGACCGGCCACGGCGTCGAGATGATTCTGGACAGCGTGAATTTTGACGACCTGGAGAGCATGAACTGGTTCCACAGGACGCTGAAGCGGATCGGCGTGATCGACGCGCTGCGGGAGGCGGGAGCCGGCGAGGGAAGCACTGTTCGCATCGGGGATATCGAATTTGACTTTGTGGAATAAGACCAAGGAGGCAACATGACAGGAAAACAGCGGGCCAAACTGCGGGCCATGGCGAACACGATTGAAACCATTCTGTATATCGGGAAGGACGGCATCACCGACGGCACCATTAAGGAAGCCTATGACGCGCTGGAGGCCCGGGAACTGATTAAGGGCTGCGTGCAGCAGGGGGCGCCCATCGACGCCCGGAGCGCCCTGCAGACCTTATGCGAAAAAACCGGCGCGGAGCCGATTCAGCAGATCGGCCGGCGATTTGTGATGTATCGCCCGAGCAGGGAGAATCCGAAAATCGTGATTGAATGACCGGGGACCTGAACCAAACTGGATTTTTCACAGAAGAGAAGGGATCAGCTTTGACGAAGACGCCCCATATACGGGATTATGAGGGAAAACGGATTCATCTGATCGGCATCGGCGGAAGCAGCATGAGCGGACTGGCGGAGATGCTGGCGGAGAAGGGATACCGCGTGACGGGCAGCGACCGGGACAACGGATATCTGCTGGACACGCTGCGAAAGAAAGGGATTCCCGTTTCCATCGGCCATCGGGCAGAAAACGTGCGGGGGGCGGATCTGATCGTTTATTCCGCGGCCATTTCTGCCGAAAACCCGGAGAGAGCCGAGGCGGAAAGGCTCGGTATCCCCAGCCTGGAGCGGGCCTGGCTGCTGGGCCAGCTGATGGAAGGATTCCGATGGGCTGTGGGCGTTTGCGGCGCCCACGGAAAAACCACGGTGACCTCCCTGCTGAGCCAGATCCTGCTGGACCACGGGAAGGATCCCAGCATTCACATCGGGGGACGGCTGGACGCCATCGGCGGAAGCACCCGCGTCGGACACGGGGAGATCTTCGTCGCGGAGAGCTGCGAATTCAACCGCAGCTTTCTGCACATGCCGCCCACGATGGCCGTCGTGCTGAACATTGACGCGGATCACCTGGACTGCTATCGCGACCTGGACGAGATTGAGGAAACCTTCGGACAGTATCTGCGGATGGTTCCGGAAAGCGGGATCGTGATCGGAAACGGGGATGATGACCGGATTCAAAGGCAGATGGCCCGGCTTTCCTGCCGGAAGGAAACCTTCGGCATGGGCGCGGAGAACGACTGGCATCCGGAAAACCTGGAGGAGGACGAGCGGGGATATGCCTCGTTTGATCTGATTCACGGAGGGGAAAGGACCGCCCGGATCACCATGGGGGTTCCCGGGGGATTCAACGTGATGAATGCGCTGGCCGCCGTTGCGGCGGCAGATGCTCTGGGAGTCAGTCCTGCGGAGAGTGCGGAAACGGTTGCCGCATTTCACGGCGCTCACCGGCGATTTGAACTGACGGACGTGATCGACGGCGTCGAAATCTTTCACGACTACGGTCACAATCCGACGGAGATGCGGAATGTTCTGTCCATCGCGCGGAAGCGATGCCGAAAGGGCCGGCTGATTGCCGTGATGCAGCCGCACACCTTCAGCCGGGTTCGGACCCTGTTTGACGACTATCTGACCTGCACGAAAGAGGCGGACATCACCCTGGTGACCGATATCTGCGCGGCGCGGGAAAAGGATCCCGGGGATCTGAACAGCGGAATGCTGGTCAAAGGCATGCGGGAAAACGGCATCGACGCGATCTGGACGCCCAGCTTCGATGAGACGGAGGAATGGCTGCGGAAGAACTGGCGGAGCGGGGACCTGGTCGTGACGATGGGGTGCGGCGATATCAACCTTCTGAACGCCCAGATTCACGAACACGAAAGCCGGAAGGCCGAACAGGTAAAGGCCTGAAGCCCAAAGAGCCATGAAAGACAGGAAACCAAAATGACGAATCTTGTTCCACGAAATATCCGGATCATTCATGAGGACATTCTGAGAGACAACGTTCGGAAAATCCGATTCTGCCTGCCGAAAGGCACCAGGCTGATGGCCGTCGTGAAGGCGGACGGATACGGCCACGGCGCCTTCACCGCCGCTCGGGCTGCCCTTTCGGGCGGGGCGGAGATGCTGGCGGTCGCCTCTGTGGACGAAGGATTGAGGCTGCGGAAGGCGGGGATTGACGCTCCGATTCTTGTGCTGGGGGCTGTGACGGCGGCGGACGCGCGGGAAGGCGTTGAAGCCGGGCTGATTCAGACGGTTTGCAGCCGGGAAATGGTTCGGATGTGCGAGGAAGCGGGAAGGGATCTCGGAAAGAAAAGCGAAGTTCACCTGAAGGTTGACACAGGGATGGGCCGGATCGGCGTTCGGCGCCCGGAGGAAGTCAACGACCTGGTCCGGGCGATCGCGGAAACCTCCTGCGTCAAGCTGACGGGGGTGTTTACCCATTTCTCCGACGCGGACGGGGACGCGGAGGGCGAGGCATTTACAGAAAAGCAGTTTCGGACCTTCCTGAGCCTGACCCGGAATCTGCCCCGGGAAGTGATTCGCCACTGCGCCAATTCCGCCGCGATTCACAGGCATCCCGAGATGGCGATGGACATGGTTCGATGCGGCATATCCATGTACGGCTATCCGCCGGTTTCAACGGATCTGGAGCTGAAGCCCTGCATGGAATGGCGATGCAAGGTGAGCTATGTGAAGGAACTGCCGGCGGGGGAATACATCAGCTACGGACGGACCTTCCGGACTGAACAGCCCACACGAATCGCCACGATCACCTGCGGATACGCGGACGGATATCACCGGGCCGCGGGAGAAAAGGCGGAAGTGCTGATTCGGGGACAGCGGAGAAAAGTGGTCGGTCGGATCTGCATGGATCAGATGATGGTCGACGTGACGGGGGACGACGGGGTTCAGCCGGGGGATCCGGTGATCCTCATGGGCGAGGACGGCAGGGAACGGATTACCGCGGAGGATCTGGCCCGATGGAGCGGGACCATCAGCTATGAAATTCTGCTGAGCGTCGGCAGCCGGGTAGCGCGGATTACAGAAGGACAGAAGGAAACCGAAAAAGCTTCCGAGGGAGGACAGGGACGATGAGCAAAAACGAACTCTTCAAGGGCGGCAAAGGACCGCAGAACGTGGTGAAGAAACCTTTTCTGAAGGGGAAGGTGATCGACGGCGAAACATGGAAGAAGGCAGCGCTCTTCTTCGGCAGCCTGGTCATGATGTATTTTGTGACGCTGATCGTCTGCTCCATGACCGGCTTTTCTCAGGTGTTTCTGCGCATCGCAGTGAACCTGGTGATCGTTGTCGGCATCCTGATGATCTTCTACAATAACGGGGTTAACCACGGAAGCAACGCCGTGGCCCGGGGAGAGATTGCCTGGCAGAAACAGGAGAAGGGAACGCCGCTGGCGGAGAGCGAGCAGCAGCTGTGCTATCAGCCGATGAAGGGATTTGTGATGGCCGCGATCGGCACGATTCCCGTGGTGATTCTGGGAGTGATTCTGGCCCTGACCGCCACGAAACAGACCGCTACCCAGGGAACCCTGCCCAGCTGGATTCAGAACTATTTGAACCGAAGCGAAGTCGGAGAGGCGCTGACCGCCTACACCAACCCCAAGGGCCTGAGCTTCGTGGAGCTGATTCGGATTGTCGTTCGGATTATCGTTCTTCCTTTCATCAACATGGTCGGGACGGCATCGGACAAGACCGCCGTGCTCTGGGTCGAGCGGCTGAGCCCCATCCTTGCGCTGCTGCCGGCCGCGGCCTACGGCATCGGATTCACCAGGGGACCGGATGTTCGGGCCCAGGTCCATACGGAAATCGCCGCCAACACGAAACGGCGGATTCGGCGGGAAAAGCGGGAAAAGCGGCTGCGCCTGCAGGCCGCCGAGCGCAAGGGCCCGAAACAGCTGAACTGACCGACCGACGGCCTGCTCGGATCCGGATCCCCGAAGGGGGAGCCTGGACCCGGGCAGCACGGCAGGGGTGAACCGACTGTTCACAGAGGAGGATGACCGGCATGCGCATCATTGCCGGAGAGGCAAGGGGACGGACGATTCAGGCGCCGCCGGGAAATCGGACCCGTCCGACGCTGGACCGGGTTCGTGAGAACCTGTTCAATATGATTCAGGGCGAAGTTTCCGGAAGCCGTGTGCTGGATCTGTTTGCCGGCAGCGGGGCGCTGAGCCTGGAGGCGCTGAGCCGGGGAGCTGCCTATGCCGTGATGGTGGACCGAGACCGGAACGCCCACCGGTGTCAGCAGGCGAATCTGCAGGCGCTGGGCATGGCGGAGAAGGCGAAAACGATGCTCAGCGAATGGCAGAGCGCGATGAAAGCGCTTGGAACGGCCGGGGAACGCTTTGATCTGATCTTTCTGGATCCCCCCTATGAGATGAGCGATCTGCGGGAGGTTTTTGAGGGTCTGGGTCCGCTGATGGCCCGGGAATGCCTGATCGTCAGCGAACATCCGGCCGGGAAGCCGCCGGCCGTACCGCCGGAATACGCGAAAGAGCGCGAAAGAGACTGGGGATACTGCGGCGTGACGCTGTATCGGCGCAAAGAGGAAGCGCCGGAAGAAATGATCTGACCGGAAAGGAAAGAGGCCTATGAGCAGCTGCGTGATTCCGGGTTCCTTTGACCCGGTTACCATCGGACATGTCTCCCTGATCCGGCAGGCCGCGGGCCTGTTTGACCGGGTGACCGTGACGGTGATGGTCAATATTCACAAACAGTCCGCGATCTCCGTGGAAGAGCGATGCCGGTTTCTGGAAAGGAGCCTGGAAGACATCCCAAATGTGCGGGTTATGCAGTGGGACGGACTGCTGGTCGATTTAATGCGAAAAAACGGGGAGAAATGCATCGTGCGGGGATGCCGGAGCGGGAACGAATTTGACAGCGAATCCGCATCTGCCGCCATCAACCGGCTGCTTTATCCGGAGATCAGTTATGTGCTGATTCCCGCAGAGGACAGCCTCAGCTGTGTTTCCTCCAGCGCCGTGAGAGAAATTATCGCTTTCGGCGGGGATCCAAAACCTTTTTTACCGCCTGATAGCGCGGAGGAAATCGTCAGAGCGCTGTCGAAAGAGAAATAAACGGAGAATAAAAACCGGAGGAGAAGAGAAAAATGGCCGCTGATATCAACAG
Organism: uncultured Eubacteriales bacterium; assembly: GCA_902795555.1. Next base: position 6,706 of record CADBLV010000248.1, read on the forward strand.
TTCCCAGGAATGCCTGAAGGCGATCGAAGCCCTGAAAAACGGCATGGCTTCCGCGAGGAGAAGCCTGATCAATAACGACACCTGCGTTGTGAACCGGAATCTGATGCAGGCGCAGCTGGAATATCTGGAAGATCATCTGCCGGACACAGTGGCCAAAGCGGCGGAGATCGTCGAGCAGGAAGAGACGATTCGCCGGGAGACCGAGGCAAAGCAGAACGAAATCCTCGAAAGCGCCACCACTCAGGCTCAGAGCATGATGACCGAAGCTTCCCAGAAGGCGCAGCAGATGATGGAACAGGCCAGCTATGAGGCCAATGCCATGATGGACCGGGCGCGCCAGGAGGCAGGCGGATGCGTCGAAGCGGCCAAGGCTGAAGCACAGCGGATTATCGAGGAAGCGGAGAAGAAGGCCCAGCAGATGGTCGACGAAGAAAGCATCGTCCGACGGGCCCGGGTCGAAAGCGAGGAACTGCGGGAAAGCGCCCGGCAGGAATCGGCCATGCTGCATAAGAACACCCTGGATTACATCGACTCCCTGCTGGCGGACACGGACCGGAAACTGAGCGAGCTGATCAACAGCATCCGGCTGGAACGCAGCGAGATTCAGAACCATCGGTAAGACGCGGGAGGGGCTGCCGGAAGGGCCTTGAAACGAGAACGGAAATGCCGATCGTATGCGGGCGGGGCTGCCGGAAGGGCCTTGATGAGAGGCCGGAACAGAAGCGTTTCGGGCAATGAAGGTCAATATGCACAAAAAGAAGGGAATGGATTTTGTACAATCGGTTCATTTCCTTTTTTGCTGCTTTCGGATATAATAAGATCACAGAAACGGGAGAAAGTCCCGAAAACGAGGAGGAAAATAGCCTATGGCCAGTGTATCTCTCCAGCATATCTACAAGGTATATTCCGGAAACGTGACCGCTGTCAGCGACTTCTGCCTGGACATTGAAGACAAGGAATTCATCGTTCTGGTCGGACCTTCCGGATGTGGGAAATCCACAACCCTGCGCATGGTGGCCGGACTGGAAGAAATTTCCGACGGCGAACTGTACATCGGCGACAAGCTGGTGAATGACGTGGCTCCGAAGGATCGCGAC
>CADBLV010000249.1 GCA_902795555.1 uncultured Eubacteriales bacterium
ATCCGATCCGCGTGAGCGAAATGCTGGCCACCCTGGACGGCCCCGCCTACATCTCCCGGGTCTCCGTGCACGATGTAAAGCATATTCTGGACGCGAAGAAATCCATCCGGAAGGCTTTTGAGACGCAGATCGCCGGCAAGGGCTTCTCCATGGTGGAAGTGCTGTCCGCCTGCCCGACCAACTGGGGCATGACGCCTCAGGAGGCCCTGAAATGGCTGGAAGCGAACATGATTCCCCAATATCCGCTGGGGACGAAGAAGGAGGTTGACTGAGCGATGGAAGCGCAATTTCTGATTGCCGGATTCGGCGGGCAGGGCGTCCTGCTCATCGGCCAGCTGCTGGCGAAAGCCGCCATGCACGAGGGAATGAATGTTTCCTGGATGCCTTCCTACGGGCCGGAAATGCGCGGCGGCGAGGCCAACTGCGCCGTGGTCATTTCCGATGAACCTATCGGCTCTCCCCTGGTGACGGAGATTCCGATCGCCGTGATCATGAACAAGCCAAGCATGATCAAGTTTACCCCCGCCATGGAAAAGGGCGGCATCATGCTTTATAACTCCTCCCTGATCGACATCACGCCGGACCGGGACGACATCACCGCCATCCCCGTGGACTGCAACGGCATTGCCGAGGAGCTGGGCAACGCGCGCACGGCCAACATGGTCATGCTGGGCGCCATCCTCGCGAAGACCGGCGTCGTTTCCATCGACGCGGCCATGGAGGCCCTGAAGGCCACCTTCGGCCCGAAGAAGGAACATCTTCTGCCGATCAACCGCACGGCCATGGAGCGCGGGGCTGCCTGCGTGAAATAAACAAACGGAAAAACAGCCGGGGGAACGGGACGAGACCGTTCCCCCGACTGCTTTTTGGGGAGGGGATTGCGCACAGGCGGGGTTTGTGATATCTTTTTGAGCAGGGAAAAGGCGGGTGATGACAATGAAGAAACGGGCGGTGGTATGGGTCCTGTTCGGGCTGGCCTGCTATGCCGCGCTGCTGGGGCTGCTGACCCTGGCGGAGTCCGCCGCGCCGGCATCCGGCATCCGGAACATGTCGGACGCGTTCTGGTTTTCGCTGGTGACGATGACCACGGTGGGATACGGCGACCTGGTGCCTGTGACGGCGGCGGGCCGCGCCATCGGGCTGGTTTTCCTGCTGATGAGCATCGGCCTGATGGCTTCACTGCTGACCCTGGCATGGAACCTGATTCGCGAGAAGGGGATGCCGAACTGGCGGATGCGAAAACTTCGGGGCCGACGCTGCTTCCTTTTTTCGGAGGCGAACGCGCTTTCGGAAGCCCTGGCGCGGGATCTGGCCGGGAGGGAGAAGGACGGCTGCTTTGTGTTTTGCGGGACGGACCAGATTCCGCCGTCGCTGCCGAAAAAGCGAACCATCGCCACGACAATGACCGGGGCGGAGGCTGCGCGGAAGGCCGGGGACGGCGGGGAAAAAGCCGTTTTCCTGATGGGCGCGGACGAGGCGGAAAACCGGGCGGAAGCGAAAGCGATGGCGGGCGGAAACATGACCCTCTACTGCCGGGGGACGGAAACCGCCGACATGAACGGGGTCTGTTTCTTTGACGACGCGGTTTGCGCGGCCAGGGCTTTCTGGCGGAAGCACGCGATTCAAACCGGGGAGGAGGAGATCCTCCTCGCGGGGAGCGGAAAGCTGGCGGCGGCACTGCTGGATCAGGCCGTGATCGTCAACTGCCGGGTCCCCTTCCGGAAGGCAACCTATCATCTTTCCGGCGCATGGGATGAATATCGGCGGCGGCGGTACGTACTGTGCGGCGAGATGACGAAGGAAGACGGGGCAGGGGACCGGCTGATTTTCCATGACGGGCCCTGGAACGCGGATCCCGAACTGCTTGAAAGGGCGGACCGGATTATCCTGTGCGACGACGATCCCCGGATCAACGGGGAGCGGGCCGCGGAGCTGTTCCGCTGCTTCCCTGTGACCGGAACGGTGTACGCGGCGGCGGAGGAGGTTCCCGAACCGGGAATCGCCTTCGGACGGCCGGAAGAGATTGCCACGGCGGAAATCGTCATGCGCAGCGCGCTGGACCGGCGCGCCCGGGAGATGAACAATATTTACGGAGAGAGCACGGGGGACACGACCCCCTGGGAGGCGCTGACCCCCTTCCTGAAAAACTCCAACCGGGCGGCGGCGGATCATCTGGAGACGAAAATCAGCCTGCTGCTG
>CADBLV010000250.1 GCA_902795555.1 uncultured Eubacteriales bacterium
GATCCCGTTGAACATTGCGCAGGAGATACGAAATGTTACGAGGGGAAGACCTTTGAATATGTGAATTTCCTGCTGGGACAATTCAAGGGAGCTATCGGACGGTTTTTCCAGAAGAGCAGCAGATAAGGAATCAGAATGGCAGAGATGAACCTGCGGTTCAAGTTTAAGGGAACTATCGGGCGGCTTTTTCAGAAGAGCAGCAGATAAGGAGCTTGACAGTGCCGGCTTTCCATAGTAGACTGAACGCAATCTTTCGGAAAGGAGCTTACCGCATGGATCATGCGGTATCCTGCAATCCGTATACAGATGGGGGAAACGGAATTGAAGAATAAACTGCCTGTTTATCCGGATTACCATCATTGCCTTGTCAATCTGTCCAATTCCATCCTGAAGAAATTCGGCGCGGAGACGAGCGCAGAAACCCTGCCGCTCGCCGACCGGTATCTTCAGAAGGATTATCAGAATGTCGTTGTGCTTCTGCTTGACGCCATGGGCACATCCATTCTGGACAGGCATCTTGATCCGAACGGATTTTTCAGGAGCCACCTTGCAGGTTCGTTTGATTCGGTGTATCCTCCGACAACGGTCGCCGCAACGACTTCGATGCTGAGCGGATTATATCCGAATGAACATGGGTGGCTGGGTTGGGATATCTATTATCCGCAGATCGACAAAAACGTGACTGTTTTTACGAACACGGAACAGATGCGGGAAAAGGATGGTGCTGTTCCGATGGCGGTCTATCCGGACGGAAGACCTAGATGGACCGAAGAATCATTGGAAAGCACAGTGCCTGCCGCCGAATATCATGTCGGATTTCGATATACGCCATACAGGAACATCCTTGACAGGATCCAGGACGCAGGCGGCCACGCCTACGCGGCGATGCCTTTCATGCCGCCCCATCCCCAGAGCATGGAAGCGATTCTGGACCGCGTGATAACGCTTTGCGGCGAACCCGGGAAAAAGTTTATCTATGCCTACTGGAATGAACCCGATGCTACGATGCATCGCACAGGAACCTTGAGCAGCGAAACGCACGAGATGGTGACCGGGCTTGAAAGAATGGTTGAAGAAGCCGTATCCGGGATGAATGATACGCTGATGATGATCATTGCGGATCACGGACATATGGACAGCAGAAACTGCTGCCTGAAGGATGATCCCGAAATCATGAACTGCCTTGTTCGGCAGCCATCCATCGAGCCCCGCACGCTGAATTTCTTTGCGAAGGAAGAATGCAGGGAGGCTTTCCCGGAAATCTTCCGGAAATATTTCGGGGATTCGTTCATTCTCCTGACAAGGGAGGAGGTTATTGCCGGGAAACTGTTCGGAATCGGAAAAGATCATCAAGACCTGGAAAGGATGATCGGCGATTATGTGGCCCTTGCGGTTTCGGACAGGAGCATCTTCAACACGCATCTGGAAGCCCAGGAAATGCCCGGAGGTCACGCCGGGCTGACCAGAGAAGAAATATCGATTCCGCTGATTGTTGTTGAGACGGAAAGGAGAAGGAAAAATGGCAACGATTGAGTTGATTCAGGATGCAGAGCTGAAGAGGAAGACAGCCAGAAAAGTGCTTGAAGCGCTGCACGACTGGTTTGAGGTTGACGAGAGCCGGGAGAAATACATCGCGGATTCCGCGGAATGGTTATTTCTTGCGGCCAAAGAAGGAGACGAGCATATCGGCTTTCTCTGCCTGAAGGAAACGGGCCGGGCCACCGTGGAACTGGCCGTTATGGGTGTTCTCAAGACGTACCATCGCAAAGGACTGGGAAGGGCTCTGTTTGAAGAGGCGAAAAAGATTGCCCGTGAAGAAGGATATTCGTTCATGCAGGTTAAAACCGTGAAGATGGGCGTTTATCCTGACTATGACATTACCAACAGGTTTTATCAGTCTCTGGGCTTTCAGGAATTCGAGGTGATCCCGGAGCTCTGGGGGGAAGAAAACCCCTGCCAGATCTATGTGATGTCGCTGAAATGATGACATAGGAGGAGAAAGAACATGAAAAAATGGTATGACGAAGAATATGAATTCAATGTGGAAGTGACCGGTTTTCTGCACGGCGATCATACAGAACGATACTGTCGAAACGGAGAAGAGATCGGCGACAAATATACCTGCACCTACGGCTGTCCAGTCAACAAAGACGGATACGGCATCTGCTCTAAAACCATGATGATGCTTTATCCGCTGATGGAGGCTGTGCGCAGCGGCGGCGATCTCGAAAATCTGGGCGGCGACGGCAAATATTCAAAAACAATTGTCTGCCCGGACGGATGTGTGATTTTCAAACTGACGGCGACGCCTTTGGGGAACGAAAATTTCCACAAGGGTGGGTTCTGGGACTATCCTGATCAAACCCAGGACTAAATCCAGGTGAGAACCTGATTGAAAATCAACTGAATCAAAGAATAATCCTGATGATATTCGGTGACTTCTGATAACACAATTGCTATCATGCTGTTAAGACGGAATATTATATGGTTGTCGGTTTTTCTGCTGCAGCTTATTTCTTTTTCAAGGGCTCCAGCCGATTCAGCTCTTATTCCCACTCCACACTGGCGGGGGGCTTGGTTGTGACATCCAGGACGACGCGGTTGACATGGGGAACCTCATTGACGATGCGGGCGGAGACGGTCGCGACAGTGTCATAGGGGATGCGCGCCCAGTCGGCCGTCATGAAATCATCGGTGGTGACGGCGCGGATGGCGACCGTATAATCATAGGTTCGTTCATCGCCCATGACGCCGACGGAATGAATGCCTGTGAGCACGGTGAAATACTGGCTGATGTGCCGATCCAGGCCGGCTTTGGCGATTTCTTCCCGAAGGATGGCATCGCTTTCCCGGACGATTTGCGCCTTGTCCGGCGTGACCTCTCCGATGATCCGGATGGCCAGGCCCGGGCCGGGGAAGGGCTGCCGCCAGACGAGCTCTGACGGAAGGCCCAGAGTTTCACCCAGGGCGCGGACCTCATCCTTAAAGAGCATGCGGAGGGGCTCGATGAGCTCGGTGAAGCCAAGCTCCTTTGGCAGGCCGCCGACATTATGATGGCTTTTAATGACCGCGGCATTGGTGCCCTGGCCGCTTTCGATGACATCGGGATAGATGGTTCCCTGGGCGAAATAATCCATTTTTCCAAGGTCGCCGGCTTCGTTCCGGAAGACTTCCAGAAAATCCCGGCCGATGATATGCCGCTTTTCCTCCGGTTCGGTGACCCCTTTCAGATCGCCGAAGAATCGCGCGGAGGCATCCGCGCGGATGAAGCGAACGGGGAACAGATGGCTGAAGACATGAACCACCTGATCGCTTTCGCCCTTTCGGAGCAGGCCGTGATCGACAAAGACACAGGTGAGGCGGTCTCCGATGGCCCGATAAATCAGGGCGGCGGCCACCGAGGAATCGACGCCGCCGGAGAGGGCCAGGAGGACTTTTCCATCCTCTCCGACCGCCTCGCGAATCCGGCGGATGGCCTGTTCGGCATAGGCTTCCATGGTCCAGTCGCCTGTGCAGCGGCAGATGTTGAACAAAAAGTTATGCAGAAGGAGGCGGCCTTCTTCGGTGTGGGTGACTTCGGGATGGAACTGGACGCCGTAGATCCGCTGCTGCTCATTGGCGACGGCGGCAATGGGACAATTCTCCGTGCGCGCGACGGGCTCGAACCCGGGGGCACAGGCAGCGACCTGCCAGGTGTGGCTCATCCAGCAGAAGGAAGCGGATTTCATGCCCGCGAACAGGGCCGAGGATTCCTTCATCCGGACCTGAATCCGGCCGTATTCCCGCTCCTTCGCTTTTTCGACCCTTCCGCCCAGGAGATGCGCCATGAGCTGCATGCCATAACAGATGCCGAGCACCGGAATGCCCAGGGCGAAGAGCGCGGGATCAATCATCGGGGCCTTTTCATCGTGAACGGTGGAAGGCCCGCCGGACAGGATGATCCCGACGGGAGACTGGGAGCGGATTTCGCCGAGCGGCGTGCTCCAGGGGATCACTTCGGAATAGACATGACATTCCCGGACGCGACGGGCGATCAGCTGCGTATACTGACCGCCGAAATCGAGGATCAATACTTTCTGGGATATCGACATACACAGACTCCTTACTTTCCGCTGTCTCCGTAATTCGTCAGCACCCGGGCGGAGGGGTCGTTCACATCGCAGCCGGGCCAGGATTTATTGGGCATCCAGTAGTCCGGGATCATGTGCGCCTGGCCGGGATAGAACGATTCAAACAGCTCCCGATAAAGCAGGCTCTCCTTCGTGAAAGGAGGACAATAATCATATTTCGCCGCCTTTTCGGCAAATTCCTTGTCTGTGTAGGTTCTTTCCGCCAGGGCTTTCAGATCGTTGACCATGGAATGACCTA
>CADBLV010000251.1 GCA_902795555.1 uncultured Eubacteriales bacterium
ACGAAGACTTCGATCCGATGCTGGGCGAAAGCTCCGGCGCGGGCGTCATCTTCGGCGCGACCGGCGGTGTGATGGAAGCCGCCCTGCGTACCGTGTATGAAGTCGTGACCGGCGAAACGCTGGCAAACGTCGACTTCACAGCCGTCCGCGGCATCGAAGGCGTCAAGGAAGCGACCGTCAAGGTCGGCGACCTGGATGTCAGCGTGGCTGTGGCCCACGGCACCGCCAACGCCGCGAAGCTGCTGGACAGCATCCGCAGCGGCGAGAAGAACTACACCTTCATCGAAGTCATGGGCTGCCCCGGCGGCTGCGTGACCGGCGGCGGACAGCCGATCGTGGACGCGCAGACCCGGATGGAATGCGATCCCAAGGCCCTGCGTGCCGCGGCGCTGTATCGCGAGGACGCGAACAAGCCCGTTCGGAAGAGCCACGAGAACGCTTCCGTCATGGCGCTTTACAAGGACTATCTGGGAGAACCCAACAGCCATAAGGCCCACGAGCTCCTGCATACGACCTATACCAAGCGGCCGAAGTACACCAAGTAATTCCGGCACACTGGATTTCGGGGACGCCCTGTTTCGGGGCGTCCTTTTTGAATTCCTTATTGCGGGGAAAACGACGGATGTGATAGAATGAAACCGGAAACGGAGGGGTTGCGGGATGATTCGCGAAGTACATATTTCGACACTGGAAGAGCTGATGCCGATGATTTCCGAGCAGGAATACCGGCCGGAACTGAAACGGAACCGTTCCAGTTATCTGTATCGCGGGATGCCGAATGTGACCTACAAGATGCGAACCAGCCTGAGCCGCTGCTGCAAGGGGCTGCAGGCCACGCTGGAGCCCGCGATTCTGGAAAACTTCGCCAAATATGCCATCCGGGAGGATCCTTCGGTGAGCCAGTCCGTGTGGAACCGGATGATTACCGGGCAGCATTACGGACTGCCGACGCGGCTGCTGGACTGGTCCCATTCGGCCCTGGTCGCGCTGCATTTCGCCATGACGGAGGATAATCTGGAAGAGATGGGAGAACACGACTGCGTCGTGTGGCGGATCGACATGCAGGAACAGATCAACCATCTGCCGGAGAAATACCGGATGGCCGTCGGGAAGGCGCAGACCACCCTGTTTTCCGTGGAGATGCTGACGAAGATCACGGACAGCCTGTATCAATATGACGAGGACATGGGGGATCACTCCATGGTGATCATCGAGCCGCCGTCCTCCAATTCACGGATCGCGACCCAGTATTCCTTCTTCTCGCTGGTTCCGATGGGGATGAAGGACATTGAACAATATCTGAATGAATATACGAATCACACGGTGAAATACGTGATTGACCGGCAGCTGCGCTGGCGGGTGCGGGATATGCTGGATCAGCTGAACATCTCGGAACGAATTCTGTATCCCGGCCTGGAAGGACTGAGCAAGTGGATTGCCCGGCATTATTATGTGAAGTAAGCGGAGGAGATGTCATGACCCAAAAGCTTCTGCGGAAGAAACGAACGCGGGCGATCTTGCAGTCGCTTCCGCTGACGCGGATCGCGGGTAAAATATGCCTCCTCCGTGAAATGCGGGTTCACTGCCGGTCGGTTCGGTTGGCTGTTTTGCAGTCGCTCCGACGGTTACGCGCGGGCAGAGCCTGCCTTGTCGCGATCGCAGCCTTCGCGTTTTTTTCGGCCTTTGCGGCATTTACGGCGGCTTCGGCCCAGGTGGTGATCAGCGAGGTCATGGCCAGCAACGGCTTTTTTGAGGACGGCCATGCCTGGGACTGGGTGGAACTGCACAACGACGGGAAGGAAACGGTCAACCTGAGCGGGTGGTATTTCAGCGACAGCAAGAAGGAACCGATGAAGTGGGCTTTTCCGTCCGGAACCAAAATAAAGGGCGGAGCCTATCTGACCATCTTCTGCACCGGAGAGACCCGGGAAAGCCCGGGGAAAGGGGATACCTTCTATACGGATTTCGCGATCTCTTCCAAAGGGGAGACGGTGATCCTTTCCGACGCGGACGGGAACGAGGTTCAGAAGCTCAAGATTCCCCCGCAATACGGATGCATCAGCTGGGGGCTGCCGTCCGGAGGAGGGAATTACGGCTATTTTGAAAACCCGACCCGGGGGAAGAAAAACGAAGCGCAGGCTTTTTCCGGGCGGGTCGAAAAGCCTGTTCTGGAAACCGCCGGAGGTCTTTATGACGCCGCCGTGACGATTCAGGCTTCTGCCCCGGAGGGAGCGACCCTCCGATATACCACGGACGGAATCACACCGACCGGGAAAAGCAAGGTTTTTCCGGAGGGCGGGCTGACTGTCAAAAAGACCACGCCGATTCGGATCAAAGCATTCAGGGATGGGGAGGTCTCATCGGAAACGGTCAGCGCCACCTATCTGATCGACGATCATCCCGGAACTTCTATTGTCTGCCTGATTACGGACGAAAAATATCTGTTCAACAAGAAAACCGGCATCCTGTCGAAGGGCAGTGGGAGCATTCCCAATTACAGCAAGGGATGGGAATATCCGGTGAATATCGAATATTATAACCGGGAGGGCACGGGGGAGATCAACCAGATGGGGACCTTCACCGCCTCCGGCCACAGCGCCAGGATCAACTCCCAGAAAAGCATTGCCCTGTATGCCCGGAAAGCCTGGGGAAACGAACGATTTGTGTTCAATCCTTTTCCCACCCGAAACTACGAGAGCTATAAAAGCCTGCTGCTGCGCTCCGCCAACAGCGATTACAGCGCCACGCGGCTGCGGGATATCGTGGCCAGCAGCCTGGCGGAAGGAGAAGGCATCCTGTATCAGGATCACGAGGTGATCCAGGTTTACATCAACGGGGAATACTGGGGACATTACAACCTGCGGGAAAAGATCAACAAGCATTTCGTCGCCCAGTATGAGGGCGTGACGGACGAAAAGGAGATCGACGCCATCGATATCCTCGCCCGGACGGGGACGGATCAGTTTCTGCAGAACGGAGACAACACGGACTGGCTGGAGCTGGCGGATTTCTGCAAA
>CADBLV010000252.1 GCA_902795555.1 uncultured Eubacteriales bacterium
CAGATGCCGGGAATTCTCGGATCTCCCGCATGCTCTTTATAGCTCACCAGCAGATCCAGCTCGCTGTTCTCCTCGATTTCAATGCCGAGCTCATACAGGCCCTTGATGGGAGCGTTACAGGCAAAGAAGTCCTGAGGCCGGGGCCCGAAGGTGATGATCTTCAGATTCTTCAATCCCACGATGACCCGGGCGATCGGGATAAACTCAGCGATTTTATCGGCCAGCTCATCCGCCGTCCCCACGGGATATTCCGGAATATAGCCTTTCAGATGCCGCATTCCCAGATTGTAGCTGCAGTTCAGCATGCCGCAGTAGGCGTCTCCGCGGCCGTTGATCATATCCCCGTCGCCTTCCGCCGCGGCCACAAACATGACCGGGCCGTCAAAGAACTTCGCGATCAGGGTTTCGGGCGTTTCAGGACCGAAGTTTCCGAGGAACACACAGGCGGCGTTGCATCCGGCTTCCTTCAGTTCTTCCACGGCTTTCAGCATATCCAGCTCGTTTTCCACCGTGGTTTTGATCTCCACAAAATCAAGCTTTTTCTGTCCGCATTTTTCCGCGATTGCCGCTCTGCGCTTCTCGCTCAACACAATCGGAAAGCAGTCGCGGGACACAGCGACCAACCCCAGCTTAATGACAGGAATGTTTTCCATAAGACCTCTCCTCCTACTCGTTGTTTCAATTTACCGTACAGGTTTTGTACGGACGTACCTCTGCGATTTAGAATATCATTTCGCGCCCTGTTCGTCAACCGGTTTCTGTTTTTTTCATCATCTCCCAATCCCCGTCATTTTTTTAACGGAAAACCTGCCGCAAGGCGCAGAAACGCTAGGTTTGCGGGCTGATCGGACAGGCCCGGCCTGTGGATAAAATGACATAATTGATTTTCCCGTTTTGTAAAGTTATCCACAGGTTTTGGCCTTTTTGGGCCTGTAACCGTTGAAATATAAGGATTTTGTCCTTGTGGATAACCTGTGGAAAACTGTGGAAATCTCCCGTCTTTCATTCAAACAGCGGATCTTCCAGCAGTGTTTCACGTGAAACAATCTCTGTCTCTTTCTCTTCCTCTTCTTTCCCCTCCTTCAGAACAACAGTGCCCTCCCCCTCGTTGTTGCTGACTTCGAAGGTTTTTCGCTGCGCATGATCGATGCTGATCGGATCCGTACAGGTGATGAAGGTTTGATAAGGAGCGATTTCTTCCAGCAGGCCGTTTCGCCGCCGCTGATCCAGTTCACTCAACACATCATCCAGCAGCAGCACCGGATTTTCTCCGCTGATCTCCCGGATCATTTTCATCTCGGCGATTTTCAGGCTCAGAGCGGCTGTTCTGATCTGTCCCTGTGAAGCAAACTGTCTCATATTCTTCCGATTTAACAAAAAAATCAGATCATCCCGATGGGGCCCTACGGAGGTCAATCCCAGCCGGATATCCTCCTCCCGGTTTTTTTTCAGCTGCTGTAAAAGCGCTTCCTCCAGATTCTCTTCGTCTTTCAACGGGCAGTGATAAGCAAGAGTCAGGATTTCTCCCTCCTGACCGGAAATACTGCGATAACTGTCCAACACCAGCTCGTTCAGCCGTTCACAGGTTTTCTTTCGCTCCCGGATGATTATCACCGCGGGTTGAATTAATGTTCGATCGAAATCATCCAGCCAGTCTACTGAATTCTTCTGTTTGATTTTTATGGTTTTCAGCAGCGCGTTTCGCTGATCCAGCCCTATTCGATATTGCTGGAGGGCAATAAAGTATCTCCTGTTGGTCTGACTGATCATCATATCCAGAAATTTTCGGCGGACAGATGGACCGTCCTTGATGAGACCTAAATCTTCAGGAGAAAAAATGACACACTGCAAACACCCCATCAGTTCTGAAAAGCGACCGATCTTCTTTTCGTCCAGCAGGATGGTCTTTTTTCCGGCGGACGCCGCGGAAATCTGCACGGCGATTTTCCGGCTGACAGATTTTTCCAGAACGGACACCTGACACAGAGATTCGTTTTCGCTGAACTGAACAACAGACTGATCATGATTGACCCGATGGGATTTTCCCAGGGAACAATAATGAACAGCCTCCAGAACATTCGTTTTTCCGGATCCGTTTTTGCCGTAAAAGATATTGATTCCCGCCGATGGCTTCAGGCTTAATTCCCGGTAATTCCGGAAATGGATCAGCTTTATTTCCTGAATTTTCATACGGATTGATCAAAGGTCACGAAACGCGCACGGGAAGAATCAGATACAGATACTGATCTCCCTGCCTCGGAACCACCACACAGGGAGACACACTGGAATTGAATTTCATAAACAGCTGCTCGTCCGACACATTTCGGATGACGTCGATAATATACCGGGCATTGAACGCAATATCGATGTCCTCCCCGTTCAGGGAAGCGTCAATTTCTTCTTCCACATTTCCCACCTCCGCATTGGAGGAGATTTTCAGCAAATCCTTTCGGAAGGACATTTTGATCAGATTATTTTTTCCTTCACGGGCCATCAGGCTGGCCCGATCAATGGCATCCTGCACTGCCAGGCGATCCGTCATGGCTTCCACTTTAAACTGAGTCGGAATAATCCGGCGATAATCGATATATTCTCCGCCCAGGAGAGAACCGATCACACAGATGTTTCCGAAATTACACTGCATTTTTCCGCCGTCAATAATAATGCTGCAGAAGGCATCATCATCCGGAAGAATCCGGGCCAGTTCATTGATGACCTTTCCGGGAATCACTGCTTTCACCATGTCGGTGCCTTCGGGCAGTTCAAAAGGCTGAAACAGCTTCTGTAAACCCAGACGGAATCCATCCAGGGCCACCAGCCTTGCTTCCGAGTGACTGATTTCCATCAGACAACCGGTCAGAATCGGTCTGCTTTCATCCGTCGCGATGGCAAAAGAAACATGATTGATCATATCCTTCAGCTTCCGCTGGGGGATTTTGATCCCTGTTTTCTGCTCCATATGCTTGATGACAGGATATTCCATGGCATCCATCACCGCCAGGGTGCTGCGATTTTTCAGACAACGGATGGTGGCGGTCCGATTATCCTTCACCTCGATGCTCACCGTTCCGTCAGGCATTTTCCGGATCAGCTCAGTGATCATCCGGCCGGGAAGAACCGTTTCCCCTTCTTCCTGGATAGCCGAGGCGTTTGTGTATTCAATCACCATGCTGCCGTCGGAACAGGTCATTACCACCCGGTTATCCCTGGCAGAAAACAAAACGCCTTCCAGCACCTGCTTTGCGGGACGGGCCGCCAGTGCTCTTGTAATCGTGTTCAGACCTTCATTCAGATCCTGAGTGTTCATGGAAAATTTCATGATCATCCCTCTTTCGTTGCCTGAGCTGCTTCTTTTGATATATTCATATAAATCTTCGTCGTTCTCATCGGGGGTGTGAAAACGGTGGAAAACTTCGAAACCACAGATTTTTCAGGAATGATGGCTGGGTAAAAAGCTGTGGATAACCTGTGGAAAATTCACAGAATACCCGTTGATATTCGCTTCGCCGGGTCCAAAATCCTTCCCGGAACCGTCGGGTGGACAGAAAAAAGCGGATCACATGCTTCTGAAAGCCTCTTTTTCAGAGGGAAAAAAACCGGAAAAAAGAGGTTTTCCACAGACTTATCCACATTGTGGATAAGGTTATCCACAGCCTGTCAAACCCTTACGAGGACTCGAATACAGAGGAATTTCTCCGAAAATAATCCACACCTGAAATCAGCGTCATGCCTACCGCAATCACCAGCAGCACGATCCCTGTCCAATGGGAAAAAACGGACCGCTGCAGCGACATGATCCAGATGATCAGGATCATCTGGGAAACCGTTTTGATTTTTCCCAGGGGCCCGGCGGCAATGACCGTATGCTTGGTGGCGGCAATCAGCCTGAGCCCGTCCACGCTTAACTCCCGGCTCAGGATGATCACCACAGCCCAGGGAGGAAAGAACCCCTGATATACCAGCATGATCAGCGTGGAAAGAACCAGCAGTTTATCCGCGATGGGATCGATAAACCGTCCGAAATCCGTCACCAGGTTGTATTTTCGTGCGATATGCCCGTCCAGATAATCTGTCAGGGAAGCAAGCAGGAAGACGACAAGGGCAATCCACTGGCAGGTCCGGTCCTGAATCATCATCAGGGCCACGATCACCGGAATGCACAGCATGCGAATGATGCTGAGTTTATTTGGCAGATTCAAATCCGTTCTCCTTTCAGATCATAGATATCGGCATTTGTCAGACGGACGGTGATGAATTCACCGATCCGGGGCGGCGCTCCGTCAAAATGAATCCGGATTTCTCCGTCAATTTCAGGCGCTTCCCGGCTGCTGCGCCCCACAGCATGGGCCGCGTCTGCGATTCCTGTAACCAGGACGGTTTCGGTCTGTCCGACCCGGGCCTGATTTCGCTTTCTGGAAATGCCCTGCTGGAGGCGCATCAGACGATCCAGGCGATCCTGTTTCACTTCCTCCGGGATCTGATCCGGCATCCGGGCCGCGGGGGTCCCGTCCTCCGGGGAATACATGAATGCTCCCAGGCGATCAAAACCGGTCTGCTCCACAAAGGCCAGCAGTTCCTGAAACTGATCTTCCGTTTCGCCGGGAAAACCGACAATGAGGGTGGTTCTGAGCGTCAGACCCCGTTCACGGGCCCCGTTGACCGCCCGGAGAATATCCCGACCGGTTCCCTTCCGATGCATCCGATGAAGAATTTCGTCGTTGATATGCTGAATGGGAATATCCAGATAGGGACAGACATGCGGGGTGTCCGCCAGGACATCCAGCAATGCTTCACCGGTTTCGTCCGGATAGCAATAAAGCACCCGCAGCCAGTCTACCCCCGGAATGTCCGCCGCTTTTTTCATCAGGGAAGGCAGCGCGGTATGTCCTCCGTGATCTGTCCCGTATCGGGTGGTGTCCTGAGCGATGAGAATATGTTCCCGGACTCCCTTTGCAGCCAGATCCCGAATTTCCTGAAGGATCAGACTTTCTTCCCTGCTGCGGTACGGGCCGCGGATGGCAGGAATGGCGCAGAAGGTGCACTTGTTGGAACAGCCTTCACCGATCCGGACATAGGCGGAATAAAAGGGAGTGGTCAGAAGTCTGGAATGCTCAAAAAGCGACAGGTCGTCCTGACAGGCGGAAAGGCGGCTTCCTGACAGGGCCTGATCCAGCAGGCCGGGCAGGCGGCTGTACTGATTTACGCCGAGAAAAAGATCTACCTCCGGAAATTCCTTCACCAGCTCCTTTTCATATCGCTGAATCAGACACCCGGTTACCACCAGCAGCCTGCATTTTCCGGTCTGCTTATACTGTGCCATCTCCAGGATGGTGTCAATGGATTCCTGCTTCGCGGACTCGATGAATCCGCAGGTGTTGATCAGAATGATATCCGCCCGGGCCGGATCACTTGTCATGGTGTAGCCGTGCTTTTCCAGCAGCCCCAGAGCGATTTCCGTGTCCACCCGGTTTTTATTGCAGCCCAGCGAAACCGTTCCTACTGAATAGCCCATCGTGAAATCCTTTCCTCATTACATTTCAACGCTCCGGAAAAGTATATCATGTTTCCTTCTTTTTGAAAAGAATGGACAACGGAAGAAAATGAGATATAATGAAAGCAGAACAACCGGAAGACCGTTTGGTTCCCGATTCGCGAAGCGGGAGCGAAACCGGAACAGTCAACCGAACAGCGCAGCAGACGTGAATCGCCGGTTTGCAGAGGAGGAAACAGGACGATGAAAGATACCTTTTTGCTGGTGGACGGAAACAGCCTGATGCATCGGGCATTTCATGCCCTGCCCCTGATGGACGCGGATGGGATTTATACCAACGCGATTTACGGATTTCTGAGTATGCTGCTGAAGGTGATCGATGAGGAAGCTGTTCAGTATCTGGCGGTCTGCTTTGACGAGCACGGTCCCACCTTCCGCCATACGGCTTATCCGGAATACAAAGCCGGACGGGCGGAAACGCCGGTCGAACTGCGTCAGCAGTTCGAAACGATTCATTCTCTGCTGGATGAGATGGGCATCGCCCGCTATTCTCTTCAGGGATGGGAAGCGGACGATTTGCTGGGAACGCTGAGCCTGAAAGGCACGGAAGCCGGGGCCGCTTCGCTGGTGCTGACCGGAGACCGGGACGCGCTGCAGCTGGTCGGAGGCGGAACAGAGCTGATGTTCACCCGAAAAGGCATCAGCGAAACCGTGCGCTTCACGCCGTCTAAGGTTTATGAAGAATACGGATTTACTCCGGAACAGGTGACCGACTGGAAAGGCCTGGCCGGAGATTCCAGCGACAATATTCCCGGCGTACCCGGGGTGGGCGACAAAACCGCGGTGAAACTGCTGCAGGAATACGGAAACCTGGAAACCGTACTGGAAAACGCGCCGAACATCAAGGGTAAACTGGGAGAAAGACTGGTTCAATGGGCGGATCAGGCCCGGATGTGCAAGGAACTGGCTACCATCCGCAGGGATGCTCCCGTTCCGTTCACCCTGGC
Organism: uncultured Eubacteriales bacterium; assembly: GCA_902795555.1. The sequence continues at coordinate 6,499 of CADBLV010000252.1, forward strand.
CGGCTGCGCCCTGCCCGATTTGCGAAAAGGAATTCCGGCCCTGAAGAAACTGCGGCTGAACAGCATCATCCGTCGCATTGAAGGAAGGGAAAAGGACGGAGAAGCCCAGGAAAAGCCCATCCTTCCGAAGCTTGCATTTCAGCCGGAAATCCTTCTGGGCAGCCCGGAAGAAGTGAAAACCTGGCTGGCAGACAGGGGCAGCGCGGAAACACCGATCTGCTTTCACATGACGGATGCGACGGTGACCATGGCGCTGAAGGACGGACAGCGGGCACGGATTGATCTTCAGGGAGATCTGCTGACGCCGGGGCTGGACGAGGGAGAAGTGCTTCGGATCATCGGGCAGAAAATGACGGAAACGCCCTTTGCTGTCCATCACATCAAGGAATGGCTTCATCGTTTGGATCGGGCCGGGGCGCCTTTACCGGAAACGGTGCTGTGGGACACCATGCTGGGCGCCTATCTGCTGAATCCGCAGGAGAAAAGCTATCGGATCAAAGCCCTGTATCCGGAACTGGAAGAAAACGCGGAAGCTGTGTGCGCCCTGCATCTGTGGCAACAGGAGCAGGCGGAGCAGAACGGGATGATGTTCCTGATGCGGGAGGTGGAGATTCCCCTCAGCTTTGTGCTGTTTCACATGGAAAAGGCAGGCTTTTCCGTGGACGCCGGAAAACTCAGAAGCCTGGGAAAACAGTATACCTCGGAAATTGAACGATGCCGGAATGAGGTCATTGCCGCCACAGGCGGACAGGTTTTCAACCTGAACAGCCCTCAGCAGCTGGGAGAGGTGCTGTTTGAAAAAATGAACCTTCCGCACGGAAAGAAAACGGCCAAGGGATATTCCACTTCGGCGGAGGTGCTGGAAGGGCTGCGCTTTGACGCCCCGGAGGTGATCGAGCCGCTGCTGCGCTATCGCCAGCTGACCAAGCTGAACGGAACCTATGTGGAAGGTCTGCTTCCGCTGATCGATGGGGAGGGCCGGGTTCATTCCTATTTCGATCAGGTGGCCACAGCCACGGGAAGAATCAGCTCTTCTGAACCGAATCTGCAGAATATTCCGGTTCGCAGCGAAGAGGGAAAGGAAATCCGGGAAGCTTTCCTGCCCCGGGACGGATGGATTTTGCTGGACGCGGACTACAGCCAGATTGAGCTTCGGCTGATGGCGCATTTCAGCGGTGATCCTGCCCTGATGGACGCATTTCTGAAAGGGGAGGATGTTCATGCGAGAACTGCCAGCGAAGTATTTGAAGTGCCTCCGGAATGGGTTACCCCCGAAATGCGAAGTCGGGCAAAGGCGGTGAATTTCGGGATTATTTACGGGATCAGCGGCTTCGGACTGAGCCGGAACATCGGCATCAGCCGGCGGGAGGCCGGAGATTTCATCGCCAAGTATTTCGAAAAATATCCAGGGGTTCGCCGGTTTATGGATGAGGCGGTGTCAAAGGGCGCGGAACGGGGATACGCGGAGACGATGATGGGACGGAGACGGTATTTGCCGGAGCTAAGGAGTCCCAAGGCGCCCATTCGTGAATTCGGAAAGCGGGCGGCGATGAACACCCCTGTGCAGGGAACCGCCGCGGATATCATCAAGCTGGCCATGGTACGGGTGGATCAGGCCCTGCGTGCGCATGGACTGAAAAGCACGCTGATTCTGCAGGTGCACGACGAACTGCTGCTGGAATGTCCGCCGGAGGAAAAGGATGAGGCGGCCAGGCTGCTGAAGGAAGCCATGGAACAGGTGATTCAGCTGCGGGTGCCGCTGCTGGCGGAGGTGCATGAAGGCCTGACCTGGGCGGAGGCAAAATAAGGAGGGGGATCCTTTGATTGACTTTTCCGCCGGTTCATGGTAGAGTACCACCGGACTCAGCAAAAGAGGAGGAAGAGGAATGCTGGAGTACAAGTTTGACACGCAGCTGCTGATTGACGGGAAAGGCCTGGATGAGGATGCCATCAGCGATTATTTCACGGAGAACCTGAAGGGCGATTGCCTGCTGGCCGTCGGGGATGAGGATCTGATCAAGATTCATTTTCATACCAACGAGCCATGGGAGGTTCTGAAGTATTGCGCCAGCCTGGGAGAGATTTACGATATCGTGGTGGAAAACATGGAAAGGCAGGAAGCCGGACTGAAGGGCTAACGGAACCGCCGGGGTTTGACACCCCGGCGGTTTTTCCGGAAACCGATAGAGGCGAAAACATCGCTTACGGATCCGAATGACAGCGGGACACGGGAAGGAAACGCGGAGGAAAAAAGGAATGAGCAGACTGGGGGATCTGATCCGGACGGAACGAATCCGGCAGAAACTGAGCACCAAACAGGTGGCCAAAAAATGCGGCGTCAGCGAAAGCTATCTGCAGGCGGTGGAAGCCGGGACGCGGATTATCGCGGACGATCAGGCCCGGAGAATCCTGAAATCCATGGGGCTTCGACAGCAGAACGAGGCGGAATTTACCCTGGACGATATCGCCGCCACGGTGGACCTGGTTCAGGTTCAGCCGCAGATGGCCGCGAAGGCGACGCCGAAGAAAAAGGAAGCGGAACTGGTGGCCAGTACGGAGGAGAAGGATCAGGGCGTGGCCGGCAGCGTGTGGCTGGATGCCCTGCAAAGCGTCCTGAAGCGGGTTCCGATCATGAACGCGGTGATGAAACCGGTGGGGTATCGGCTGATCCCGGTTGAAAACGGCCGGATTGAAGGGGCCAACCCGGACAAGGTGTTCTTTTATCTGGCTCCGGACGACAGCATGCGGGGATTCCGGATTCACCGGGGAGACCTGGTGCTGACCGTGCCGGCCCAGAGCCCTGTCAACGAGGCCATCATGCTGGTCAATTACAATCAGCACCGGTATCTGCGGAAAATCAAAATTCTCGACGACCACCGGGTGCTTTTGCAGAGCTATGACCGCGCTTTTGAATCGGAAACGGCAAGCATCAGCGATATCGGCTTTATCAGCCGCTGTGTGCGGGTGACGTTTGAATTGGGCTGAGAGAGACTGAAAACAGGCCGGGACGCCAAACCGCGTATGGCGAAACGGAGTAAAGAAGAATCATTCGACGACAAAGGTTTTGTTGGGGGTTAGGGGCATGTCGGGATTTAACGTATCCGTTGGGAACATGATCAATATCATCATCATTGCCGCCGGGATCGGTATCTGCGGCATGATCTTACAGCTGGTCCGTTCCGGGGCTCAGTTACGGAAAGAGGTCAGACAGTATTTTCAGCTTTTCTTCGGACTTGTCATTCTTTATATCGGAAGTCATCTGGCGCGTCAGTTGATGGAAGGGCAGCCGGGCCAGGTCATTCACTATGCGCTGTACGGTGTGACACTTCTGGAATTCCTGGCCTCCGGAGCCATGGCATTTCTGTTTTCACAGCTGGTATTGTTTATCGCCGATCCGGACAGGGAGCGAAAGTTCTTTTCAGGGTTGTTCACGGGGACCCTTGTGCTGTATGGGCTGCTGATGTTCCTTTCGCAGTTTACGGGTCTGTGTTATTTCTTCGATGCCGACAATATCTATCACCGCTCTCCGCTCTATCTGCTCTCCAATCTGGCACATATCGTGATGCTGGGCGCAGACGTATATCTGCTGATCAGGTATCGGGACAAATTCAGCAGGCAAATCCGACCGGCATTCTGGAACTACATTATTGCGCCGATTGTTGCCATCCTGGTGCAGGCGTTTTTCAAAGACGTTCAGTTCATCATTCTGGCCACTGTGATCGCCGCGGTTCATATGTCCATGACCATCATGAGAGACCAGATGCAGAAGTATGAAAAACAGCAGGAGACGGCTAATCGCCTCAGTACTGAACTGAACATGGCCACGGCCATCCAGGCCAGTCAGCTTCCGAAACTGTTCCCGGCATTTCCGAGTCGTCCGGAATTCGATGTTTATGCCAGCATGACGCCGGCCAAGGAAGTTGGCGGCGACTTCTATGATTTTTTCCTGGTCGATGATGATCATATCGGTCTGGTCATGGCGGACGTGTCCGGTAAGGGCGTCCCTGCGGCGCTGTTCATGATGGTTTCGCGGGTGCTGATCAAGTCTCACCTTCAGAACGGCGAGACTCCCGGCGAGGCGCTTTCCAACGTGAATGAACAGCTTTGCGAGGGCAACGAGGCAGACCTGTTTGTGACGGTCTGGGCGGCGGTAATCCAGATTTCAACCGGCAGGGGAATCGCCAGTAACGCGGGCCATGAGCATCCTGCGCTGCGCAGGGCGGGCGGGCAATATGAATTAATTACCTATCGCCATTCCCCTGCCGTGGCAACCATGGAAGGCATGCATTTCCGTGAGCATGAATTTCAGCTGAATCCCAATGACAGCCTGTTTGTGTATACGGATGGTGTAGCGGAGGCAACCAATGCTCAGAATGAGCTGTTCGGACCGGAGCGCACGCTTGAGGCCCTGAACCGTGAACCGGACGCGACGCCTAAGGAAGTTCTGTCGAACGTCATGGAGGGCATCAACGCTTTCGTGGCCGAAGCGGAGCAGTTTGACGACATCACCATGCTTTGCTTCCGCTACAACGGACCGGAAGCAAAGAAAACGCCTGCATAACGGAAATGCAGGCGTCAAGATTCCGGATGCACCCGAATATGGGCGCATCCGTTTATTTGATGATTTTTGCTTCCATATAGAAACGTTTTTCGTCTGCTTCGCCCATGGAGAAGGTTTTCCGGGGCAGGACGCCCAGCTTTTCAACATCCTCGAAGAAGGAGGCTTTGCTGATTTCCGGCAGCAGGAATCCGACGGTTTCCGGTTCGGAAGCCAGGGCCCGGAGGGATTTTTCCCCGTGAATATAGTCGATTTCCACCTCGGGATGATCCTGCAGAAAGTGATCCAGGAATTTCTGGACGGTTTCGCAGGGAATGGCGCCTTCCGGATGGCCGACGGAAACGGTTTCTTCTCCGGTGACGGAAACGAGGGTAAAGGTATGACCTTCCTTCCCGACTTCCAGGGTCATCCCGCGGGCTTCCGCGTAGTTTTTCCAGTCCGCCGTCAGCGCCATCCGATCCGTCCCGGTCAGAATCCGGTGAATGGGCTCAAAGAGCAGGGCCGGATCGTGGATGTTGACAATTTCCGCCAGGGCGAAACGGGCGGGGTGAGACAGCTGCTCCGCGGGAGAAAGGGTTTGCTTGATTTCTTCCCAGGCCGCCTTGGCGGTGGCCAGGGAGTGATTTCCGTCACCGACCGCCAGGAAAAGCGGGTTTTCGCCCTTGCTGTCCAGCAGGGCGTTCAGGGACCGGTCCACATCGGCCAGATCCTCTGGGCTTTCCACCGCATATCCCGCCAGATGACCGCCGCCCAGCATCAGGTCGAAATCATACAGCTTCCGAAGCTGATGCTTCCGGTTGCGCAACGGCTCCAGCACCAGATGATCCGGATCGTCGATCAGGATCATGATATGCGTCAGCTCCACCGGCGCATCCCGCCGAATGGCCAGACGGGCCGGAAGACGGGACGCAATGGTCTGTTCTGTAGGACGAATCAGGGAAAGAGATCCCTTTTCATAGGAATACTGTTCCAGATCCACCGTCGCGACCAGTCCCACCCGGGTTCCGGAGGCAACGGTTCGCTCGCAGAGCACAAATCCGTTTTCCACGGCCGTCTCCAGAAGTCCCTCCCGCAGATAGCGTTCCATGGTCTGATGAATTCGCGGAATCAGGATATCGCTTTTTTGCAGATCACACTCCGGAAGAATCAGCCGAAGGGCGGAAGGCGCGTTTTTAACCAGGCGGTCAGCCCGGCGCCAGTATTCCGGTTCGGACGTGTATTGGTCACATGCTTCACAGGCCCATGTTTCACGTGAAACATTTTGGGCGGGAAGCAAAATGGCAGCGGGATGAATCCCAACGCGATCAAAAGACATGAAGAATCACTCTCCCATCGTGGATAATCGGAAGGCTGAAGGGCCTTCCGTTTATCCTACCACGGCAGGAGTTGAGAAACAACCCTTGTTTTCAGGAAGGGTTTTTGTTAAGATGGTCGCGGAATATATTTGATGCCGCGGGCAGACGCGGTAAGAAACGACCGCGAGGGGAAGGATTGAACAGAAAGGATCGGTGAATCGTCATGAATTTTCATGAGCTGGTTGAGAAAAACCGAAGCTATCGGGGATATGATGAAAGCAGGCCTGTAAGCAGGGAGGAGCTTTTGCGGATGACGGACTGCGCCAGGCTGACTCCCTCGGCAGCCAACCGACAGCCATTGAAATATGATCTGATCTGGGAGAAGGAACCGGTGATGGAAACGCTGAAGCTTACCCGCTGGGCCGCGGCGCTTCCGGAGCGGCATCTTCCGGATCCCGGAAAGGGACCGGCTGCTTTTATCGTCATTCTTCAGGAAACGGATTGGGTGAAAGAACCCGCGGCCTGCCAGCGGGACATCGGAATCGCAGCCCAGACCATCCTTCTGGCCGCGGCGGAGATGGGACTCGGCGGTCTGATGATCGGCAATTTTGACGGCGGGGCCCTGAAGGCTCTTCGGGCTTATCCGGATCATCTGATTCCGCAGCTGGTGATCGCCGTCGGAAAACCGGCGGAGACGGTCGTGCTGACGGAGGTTGGGGAGGACGGTGCTACAGCGTATTATCGGGACGAGCGGGATGTTCATTATGTGCCCAAGCGAAGACTGGAGGATATCATCTATCAGGGCTGAGGCATAGAAAGAAACATGACGGAATCGTGCTGCGAGACGGAGAAGAACAGGGGGCATAAAGCGTTAAAATGAAGAAATGGCTGTGCCTGCTGCTGGTTTGTGCGTTGCTGCCGGTCATCGCCGGAGCCGCGGAGGGATCGTCCGGGGAGATCCGGGTGCTGCTGCGTCGGCTGAATCTGTCCGATCGGGTGGATCTGACCCTTTCCGGCCGATACCTGGCCCGATCTGCGGACGGCACCGCGATCCTTCTGTCGGAAGGGGCGGAGGTGTCCGTTTTGCTGCGAAATCACCGGCTGATTCTGTTTACCGGCGGGATATCCGCGGACATGGGAATCTCTCTTTCCCTGACGCGGCAGGATTCCGGGGAAACCGTGCCGGGAATTCGTTTCAATCTGCAATCCGGGTTTTATCCCGGAGACTTACAGCTGTCCGCAGAAACCTCTTCGGAAACAAAACAATCCGTGATCCGGCCGATTCTGACCCTGCCGCTTGAAACCTATGTGCAGGGCGTGGTACCCTATGAGATGGGCGACGGGTTTCCGGAGGAGGCGCTGAAGGCGCAGGCAGTCTGCGCCCGAACCTATGCGCTGAGCCGGGTTTCTCCGAAGGCGGAATGGGATGTAGTGGACACCACCAACGACCAGGTATTCCGCGGCCTGGACGCGAACAGCCCCCGTTCGACGAAAGCGGCGGAGGACACCGCCGGACTGGTGCTGACCTGCGACGGGAAACTGATTACGGCCTGGTACAGCGCTTCCAACGGCGGACAGACGGAACTGCCCTCCAATCTGTGGACGGGGGATGTTCCCCGATGCTTCGCGATGACGGAGGATCCCTGGGACGCGGAAAACCCGGATGCCACTGTTCGCATATGCACGCTGGCCCGGGACGCATCCGATCTGTCTCCTGCCTTTGTGAAGCTGATCCGCAGGGCGGTGCTGGCGGATCCAAAGCTCAGCGGCTTCCTGCCGGGGGAGGACTCGTTTTTCATTCAGCGGCTGACGGCGGTGGAACTGATCACACCCCGATATCCTTCTCCAAGCCGCCTGATGACCCAGATGAAGGTTTCCTTTGAGCTGTCGCCGAATTCGGATGCGACCGGGAACAGCGGGGAAGCGGAGGATCTGACCATCGGAGAAGTGCTGACCTTCATTCCGATGACCGTGACGCTGGATCTGTTTCCGGAAACCGTGATTGCCCTGGGGCTCAGCGTATCCGGAGCGGATAATGAGATGATCACGGTTGCGGAAGATGAAACCGCCTTTACGCTCCGGGCCGGGCGATTCGGCCATGGCGTGGGTCTCAGCCAGCGGGGCGCTCAGCAGATGGCCCGGGCGGGCGGGAAGGACTTTCGGGAGATTCTGTCCTTTTATTATCCGGGTGCGACACTGAAAAAATACACCGGGGAACCGGCGCCTTTGCCGACGCCGCAGCCGGCGCTGGCAAAGGATCCGGGTCCCGCGCCGACGGCAACGCCCCGGCCCACCCTGATGCCTGTCACAGGAGAAATTCCTGAAGGCGCCAGGATTGCTTATGTGGAAAACATTCCGGAAGACAGCTCCCTGAACCTGCGGGCGCAGCCTTCCGTCGGCGCGGAGATTCTTCTGCGGCTTTATTACCATCAGGAGCTGATCGTGCTGGAGAGGAGCGACGTCCCGGGCTGGGTTCGTGTGAAAACCGACACGATCGAAGGATATGTGATGGAAAGCTTTCTGGTCTATCAGGATGATGAGGACGCGCCGAAGGGATGAGGAAAGATGAATGACAGACATGAATTGATATATACAGAGGTGAAACAGGATGAGACAGTTATTGAAGAATGCCAGGATTTATGATGGAACAGGCTCAGCGCCGTATACGGCGGATCTTCTGATCGAGGAGGATCGGATTGCGCGGATTGCGGAACATATCGACCTTCCGGCGGACAGCGTGATCGATTTGAAAGGAAAATCGCTTTCTTCCGGGTTTATCGACGGGCATTCCCATAACGACTGGTTTGCGATCAAAAAGGATCCGCTGCCTTACTTCCGGCCTTTTATTCTGCAGGGAATTACCACGTTCGTCACCGGTAACTGCGGTATTTCCGAAATCGGATTCGAAAAAGGGAATCCGTATACGGATAAACTGGGCGGAGGCATCTTCGGATTTGAAAACACCACGGGGCAATACGGAACAGCGGAGGAATATTTCCGGGCGACAGACCGGCATATGCCCTGCAACATGGCTGTGCTGGCCGGACACTGTTCGGCCCGGGCGGCGGCCGGCGGCATCGAGAACAGGCCGCTGACACCGGAGGAAGAAAAACGGATGCTGGAGATCCTGGAGCAGGCGCTGCAGCAGGGGGCTGCCGGAATTTCCCTGGGGCTGATGTACCAGCCCGGGCTTTATGCGGATGTGGAGGAACTGAAAAAGGTGGCGGCGCTGTGTGTGAAATACAACAAGCCGCTGACGGTGCATCCCAGGGCGGAATCCAAGGTTTCCATGGCTTATCCGCAATTATTCGGACGATCCCACCTGCTGCGGGCCGTGGATGAGCTGCGGGAGATTGCAAAGGGAACGAAGTTGAAACTGCAGTATTCCCACGCGATTTTCGTAGGCCGGAAATCCCTGAAAGACAAGGATGAACTGCTTCAGATCTTTGATCAGATGCGGGCGGAAGGCGTGGACGTCCAGTTTGATATTTACAACGAATGTCTGGGGGTTTCCGTGATCACCGTCATTTTGCCGGGCTGGTATCAGGGCATGACGAAAGAGCAGCGGAAGGGATGGTTCACCCGGCTGAAGCTGGCGGTGCTGGTGAAGGCGACCAGCATGCTGCTGGGATTTGGATTTAAGGACATCCAGATTGCCTATATCGGGCCGGGATATGAACAATATGAAGGAAAGACCGTTCATGAAATCGCGGGGGAGGAAAAAATATCCGATCTGAAGGCCTATCTGATGCTGTGCGAGAAGAGCCATTTTGTCGGAAGGGTGAACATGGGCCCCTATTCCACGCCGGAGATTATCCATGCGTTTGAGAAAAACGAGCATTGCCTGTATATGACGGATGCCTGGGTGGAGGATCACGGGGTTCAGAATCCTGTGATTTATGATTGCTATCCGAAGTTCCTTCGGGATTCCCTGCGGGGAGAGGGCGATACCCTGCCGAACACGATCCGCCGGATGACCGGCGCCATCGCGGACCGGTTCATGCTGCCGGAGCGGGGATATGTAAAGGAAGGATACTATGCCGACCTGACAGCGTTTGATGAAGACGCGCTGCGAAACGGCACGCCTGATCAGGAGAAACCCTTCGGTATCGAAAAGGTTTTTATCAACGGTCGGCTGGTGTACAGCGATCATTATCTGGACGAGAACGCCCTGACCCATATCGGACGGGCCATTCCGGTTTAAGGAAAGAAAACAATCTTCCGATTCGTTCAACAAAGGGAGGACTTGATCCTTCAAAAAACCGGAGGATACGGAGGACGGGGGAACCATGAAAACGATGAACAGAATGAAGAAATGGATCGCGTTTCTCACTTTTGTGATGATGATTTCCATGGCGGCGTTTACAGGGGCGGAAGAAACCGGGGTGCCGGCAGAGGGGGCTGTGATGCGGTTTTACGACGCTGCGACGGAACTTTTGTTTGAAACCGAAAATGTGACTTTGAGCGGGAAGGCCGTGTTTTCCCTGGACGGCGAGCGATTCAAAAGCGCGGAAATCCGCTATGTTCAGGATGGCCGGAACTCCCTGCTTCAGCTGGATCTGCTCACGCCCCGGCGGGACGGATCCGGAAGGCCAGACAGGGAATCTGGCTATACGGTGATAGCTAACGGCGAGCTTGTCTATGTGACGGAAGTGATTAATCCGGGCGTCTATAAAACGGGAACCACGTTTACCCAGAATACGATTCTGCGGAAATCCGTCCAGATGGAGCTGATGGCCAATTTGATGGGGATGCTGGCGAAAGAGGCGGAGACGCTTCTGGGAAAGGATGCTGTTACGATTCTGCCTGATGAGACAGCGGGTCTGGAACTGCGGATTACACTGGACAGAGATGTGCCGGAGATGGTGAACACCTCAGCAAACCTGTTCTACCAGTTTATTGCAAGGCGTTATTTTGAAACGGACTATGATACGGTCAGCGAGCGGTATATGGGACCGATGGAAAACTATCTGACGGTTACCCAGGGCATTCTGGAATGTACAAAATCACTTTCTGTCGAAAAGGCAGAGATCACGATGAAGCTGGATGATCAGGGCTTTCTGAAACAGGTTTCCGGAGATGTTTCCCTGATGCTGGTCACAGGGAAGGACGGGATCCGGCGTCTGGATTTCGTTTTCTCCCTGGATGTCTCAAACCGGGGCTCAAGCCATGTGGATGATTTTGATCCGGACGCCTACGGCGTCGTCCTTGCGGATGGGTACGCATTCAAAAATTAATCCTATCCAGCCTGATTATCAAGCGGGGGTATTGGTCGATTTGAGAATGAAAGGTAGACATTTTGTCCCGGTCATGATAAAATTATGAAACGAAAAGTTCGGTGCCTGTCATCCAATACGTATGTGCAGAGACGCCCTGCCGCGACTGCTGACGAGGAGGTTCCCGTATGTATACCCATATCGCCCATGCTCTGGCCCGAGGCTATATAGATCTGTACTACGTCAATATGGAAACGGATGAGTTTGTCGATTTTCATACGGATGACAGACACGGTGTGCTCACTGAGGCAAGACGCGGCAGAGATTTTTTTGAAAGCTGCATGCGGGAAGCCGAAGAGTATATCCATCCGGAGGACCGGGAATCCTTTGTCAGGGCGATGAATCGGAATACCCTTACGAAATCTCTTGAGGGAAACAACCTGTTTGAGCTGACTTTCCGCAGAATGGTAGATGGGAAGCCTCGCTTTGTCAAAATGACCATTACCCGGATGGTGGATGATCAGCGCTATATTGTGATTGCCGTATCGGATGTAGACGAAATGATGAAACAACGGCAGTCGGAGGAACAAATCCGGGAAGAACGGGTCGTGTATGCCCGTCTTCATGCCCTTACAGGGAACTTTATCTGCGTTTACGTTGTTGATCCTCAAACGAACCGCTACCGGGAATTCAGCGCGACTGATCATTATGTGGACAGTTTTGCGCAGGCAAAAGAGGGCACCGATTTCTTCAACACTGTCCGGGAAGCCGGCCGTCGGTTTAATCATCCGGATGATCTGGAGCGCTTTCTTACGGCTTTCACCAAAGAGAATATCATGGCGGAAATCAAAGAAAACGGAATCTTTACGGTGGTTTACCGCGTGATCATGGACGGCAGGCCCATTCATGTCCAGTTGAACGTCGCCATGGTGGAAGAAAAGGAAGGCATGCGGCTGATTGTCGGCCTGAATGATATTGACGCACAGTATCGGCAAAAAGAGATTGACCAGGAAACCGCGCGGCAGAAAGAGATCTATGATCAGATCACTTCCAGCCTTGCCGAGCAGTATGATACGCTGTACTATATCAATATAGACGATAATACTTACAGTGAGATTTCCTCAACGGATGAATATAAAAAGCTGAACGTACCGGCGACCGGAAATGACTTTTTTGCCGAGAGCCGGAGAAGCATCGGCAAATATGTACATCCCGAGGATCAGGAAAAAGCGCTTGCCATCCATTACAAAGATGTGATGCTGAACAATCTGAAAAACAGAAATTCCTTTTCCATTGCATACCGCCTGGTTGTGAATGGCCAGGTCAGGCATATCCGGCATACAGAGATTTTATCCCGGGACAGAAAACACATTATTGTGTGTATTGAGAACATTGATGCAGAGGTGCAGGCACAGCTGGCCCTGAAAGCGGATCGGGAAAAGAGTGTTACTTATACCCAGATTGCTGAATCCATGGCCGCTCATTATGACCTGATCTATTATATTGACTGCGAAAGCACCCATTACGCCGAGCTTTCCGTAAAGCGGAAATCCGGCGAGCTGAAGGTTCAGGAAGAAGGCGCAGATTTTTTCGCTGCATGCCAAAAGAACCTGGACAGATTAATCTACGCTGAAGACAGAGAAAGAATCCGGAACTTCCTGGACAGAGATCATCTGATTTCCGGGCTGGAAAATCGCAGGCAGCTGACAGAGGATTACCGCATGGTCGTTGGCGGCGGAAAAACGCAGTATACGCGGATGGAGGTGACGTACTCCTCCGATCACAGCCATTTTATCATCTGCGTTGAGAACCGTGACAATGATGTTCGCAGAGAACAGGAACATCTGGCGGCGCTTTCCATGGCCAATGAAATGGCCCGGCGGGACGAACTGACCCATGTGAAAAACAAAACGGCTTATCAGGAGACGGAAAAGGAACTGCAGAAGCAGATCGAGAACGGTCACGATCCTTTCGGCATTGTGGTCTGTGATATCAACGGACTGAAGATGATTAACGATACGGAAGGACACCGGACGGGAGATGAATACATCAAAGCCTGTTGTATGCTGATCTGCAGGACATATCAGCACAGTCCCGTGTTCCGGATCGGCGGGGATGAATTTGCCGTGATTCTCAGGAGCGAAGATTTCGCCAATCGGGAGAAGCTGCTGGCGGACCTGCAAAGACAGGTGGAAGAGAATATCCGGATCAGCGAGGGGCCTGTCGTGGCTTCCGGAATGGCGGAATACCAGCCGGGAGACGACCGTTTGGTCGCGGATGTGTTCAACCGCGCTGACGGCCTGATGTATAAAAACAAAACGCATCTGAAGGAGCAGAAACTGCTCCGGGAAAGCCATTCTCTCAAGGAAAAGGCAAACATCAGGGTCATCAGCGAAGAACGACGGAATAAGCTGGACGCGCTGTTCAGGTCGTTTGAGATTGTTTCGGAAGGAACTTATGTCTATCTCTGTGATATGAAGTATGATTATTCCCGCTGGTCTAAAAACGCGGTGGACACTTACGGCCTGCCATCAGAGTATATGTATGGCGCGGGAGATATCTGGGAAAACCGCATTCATCCGGAAGACCGGGAGGCTTATCATAAGGGGATCAACGATATTTTTTCCGGAAATGCCGCCGGTCACGACATGCAGTACCGGGCGCAGCGCGTTACCGGGGAATATGATGTATGTACCTGCCGCGGCTCTGTCATCCGTGATCCCGCCGGTGAGCCGGACTATTTTGCCGGTACGATCCGGAATCATGGCTTACAGGGACATATTGATACGCTGACCGGATTGCGAAATCAGTATGGTTTTTTTGAGGATCTGGACAGCTGCATCAAGCGAAACGCAAGCATCAATGTCATGCTGTTCAGCATCAGAAGGTTTTCAGAGATTAACGAGATGTATGGATACCATTTCGGAAATCGTGTGCTGCAGCACTATGCCAGGACCGTATTCGAGGAAACGGGCAACCGGGGGCATCTCTACAGGATTGACGGGACAAAGTTCGCGATTATCTACAACACGCTGACGATTGCGGAAATGAGGGAGAAGTACGACGCTTTCCGCGCGCGTATCCATGATGATTTTACGGTGGACAGCAGGAAAATCGTGCTCAATATGAACTGCGGCGCGCTGCGGGTGGACAGCTTTGATATAGATTCCCAGACAGTTTATGCCTGTTTGAATTATGCGTGTGAGGAATCAAAGACGCTCCGGAAGGGTGAAATGGTGGAATTTCAGAATGCTCTGAGCGAAGAAAACCATCAGAGACTGGAAATGCTCCATGCGATCCGGGCTTCCATCACACGCGGACAGGAAGGATTCTATCTGCTTTATCAGCCGGTCGTAGACGCGAAGTCGGAAGAGCTGATCGGCGCGGAAGCGCTGCTGCGCTGGAAAAATGATCGCTATGGGATGGTTCCGCCGGATGCGTTTATTCCGATTCTGGAAACAGATCCGCTGTTCCCGGAGCTGGGTGAATGGATTATCCGGGAATCGATTCTGGCGGCCAAGCAGATGATGAAACGGATCCCTGAATTTATCATCAATGTCAATCTGTCCTATTCACAGATGGAAAGACCGGATTTTGCGGACAGGGTGCTGCACATCGTGAACGTACTGGATTTCCCTCCGGAGCATCTGTGCCTCGAGGTGACTGAGCGGTGCAGGCTGCTGGATATCAAAATGCTGAAAAATGTGATTGTCAGTCTGAAATCCAGAGGCATCCGGATTGCGCTGGACGATTTCGGGACCGGGTTTTCCTCCATCGGTGTTATCAAGGATCTGCCGCTGGATGTGATCAAAATTGACCGCAGTTTTGTCAAAAACATTGAAAATAATGATACAGACAGACAACTGGTAAGAAGCGTGGTTGATCTTGCTTCCATATTCAAGTCAAAGGTTTGTGTCGAGGGAATTGAGACAACAGGCATGCGGGATATTCTGCGTGATCTCCATGTGCAAAGCTTCCAGGGATATTATTATGCAAAACCTATACCGCCGGAACAGTGTCTGGTGTGGAGAAAAGACTAAGCCGGCTCTGTTTTCGACGAGGGTAAATGACCGTCATTGTGATACCGTGCTTTGCTTTCACCCGGGCGATATACAGGCCGGCGTTGCAGTTTAAAGAAGACGGGTATATAATAAAACAGTTGTACGATGCTACATTACCGGATTTTCACTGCGTGTGGACGGAGGCCTGATTCTGTCCGGCGACCCTCAGCTGATCAACCTGGATGACCTGCGTGACCTCGACGCGGCATTGGATGGCATGGGTCTGCAGGTGTCCGATGCGAACGGAAGTCTCATTGCGTCCGATGATCTGTATCACCGGGAGACAGTCGGGGAGGTGCCGAAGGCGGAACAGCGCGAGCGCGTTTATCGTGCGCCGCTGGTGGATCAAAACGCAAAGACAACCGGTTTCGTAACACTCCATATGAACCAGTCACAACTGGATTAATGCTTGCGAACACACGGACTGAGGAAGCGCTCAGCGATACCCGTCTGGCGAACGGACTGATTGTGATTGCCGTGAACAAGGAGGACAGGCAGACTATTACAGCAGGTTCCATGCGGGCCTGGATCGGTGACAGCGCAACGGAACGCGGGATTCCGGCCCAGGTCCTGTATGATGGTTATGAGTCTGTGGTGACGATCGAAGGAAACCAGGTTTACGGCATGATTTTTTTCTATGAAAACAGTCTGATCCTGGTTGCCAGCCGGAATGTTTCCCGGCTTGTCATCTTCGCCGGTATAGCGGTTATGGCCTTTGTTCTTCTATTGCTGCTGATGTTGTTTTACATCTTCATAGTTCGCGGGACGTATGCCCTGCAGGCAGTCGACGCTCCCGCTGAGTCCGGGAAAACGGAAGAGGATACCCGGCAAACACCGGTAAGGGCATTCCTGCGCAACATGTTGCTCGCGGTGTTTGTCCTGTCGGCAGTGGTTTACCTGGTGACCAGGAATAATCCTTCCGGCCTTGCTTACAAGATCGTACGCGGCCAATGGACGCACACCATCAATGTAGTCACCGTGACGACGCTGTTCATGATGATCAGCATGACCGTCATGATCTATACGATCCTTCGGATCACCCTCAACTACTTTTCCAGGCGGCTGACTCCCAGAGGCAGGACGATCTGCCAGATGATCAACAGCGCAAGCCATTACATCGGCACAATCATTCTGATTCTCTTCACGCTGTCCATGTTTGGCGTCAATACGACTACGCTGCTTGGCGGCGCCGGTATTATCGCCCTCATGTTTACCTTCGGCGCGAACAGCCTGATTTCCGATGTGCTGGCAGGCCTGTTCGTCATCTTTGAAGGTGATATCATGGTGGGCGACCTGGTACAAATCGGAAGTTCCAGCGGCAGGGTGACAGACATTTCCATGCGAACCATAAAGCTGATTGACGAAGATACGCAGGAAATCATGGTGATTAACAACAGTCAGATCAGTAATTTTGTCAACCAGACCCAAAGCGAAATCCGGTTCTTTATCGACATGAGACTCAGCCATGACGTCGGCCTTGTCATGGGTGAAAAAATCGTCCTGGAGACGCTTGCGAGGTTACCTGAGAAATGTCCGGAGATCATCGACAAGCCGCAGTACCTCGGCGTGGCCGAACTGCCCGAACGCAATATCAGAACCGGCAAAATCGATGGTGCCACCCTCCGTGTGGCTGTTACATGCCTCGAAGAAAACAAGGACTTCCTGCCTTACAAGATTAAGCGCGAGCTGGTCTGGGTCGCCAACCAGCTGCTGAACGATGATACGAAGATCGGCATCGAGGGCTGTAAAATTGTGGAACCGCTGAACAAAGCCGGCACAGATAAAACCCGGTAGCCCTCCAAAGAGGAAAAAGTCTTACCGCCCGCCGATCGTACAGACACCGGCATACTCATAGACACTGGAATCCAGGTCAAGAATCAGGGCCGGGATGACGGCGGCGTCTCTGCAGGTTACAAGGATTCCACGGTTGAACATATAACCGGATTCATCCACATAGACCACGTTGGCGGGGGTGTAGCCCGTCGTACGGGTGATCCAGAAGACATTTCCCCGTTCTCCTGTTTCCTGCCAGACGCCTTTCCAGAGCGCATAGCCTGTCGGCCGGAACTGCTTTGCCCGGTCGGCGACCTCATCGCGCCGGCTGAATCCGTGAATTTCCGAGCTGTCATAAATGAACAGTTCGGATTCCGCCGGAAGGAATATCCGGTCATCCGTTTCGTTTCCGGAATCTGTACCGAAATAGTAATTGTCCTCATTCCGTACAGTCGTTTCCAGGATCGCTTCCTGTTC